>NZ_JADQAH010000003.1:0-158857 GCF_022129225.1 Psychrobacter sp. Ps7
GGTTAATACGCTTAGTTTACCAAGTTTAGTTGTACGGTTTATTCAGCATAGCTCAATAAGTCAGATTGTCAGCCTTTCAGTCGTTGATTTTGTAAAGGTTTAAAGTGGCCTATTAACTACTTGCATAATTAGGGGGCTGATGTTGGAGATAAAGCTATTGATTATTTTTCTGGGTAATTTCGAATACTTGTGACTTCTTTAGTTTTCCAGGGAAGCTTCCAGTAAAAACTCGGCAATATATCGCTTTGTTATAATTTATCGTACTTGAGCGCTCAAATCTAACGTTATATAGGTATCGATTTGAAGTTTTATCAATATTAGGCTCTATGTCTTTATGAATATTACTATTTAAATAATGGTTTGTAGAGAAGTCAGGAATATATTCATCGTCATACATAGTACTATCATTAATACAATGTACATAACTTCCTGTATTTTTTGATGATTTACGCGTTGAGAAATTAGTGTCTGATAAAAAAGTTATATAGTAATATGAGGAGTCTTGATTAAAATTTACTAATTGAATTTCTGGATGCGTATAATTTTTTACGCATCCTTGAAGGATCAGTATGATACTCAATAGTATTAGTTTTTTTAACATTGTAATACCTTTTGTAAAGAGTTAATCAACAAATCTAATGCTGATAAATTCCCATGAACTTTTGTAGTAATGATGTAATCTGCATCTAGATGGTTTGCTTTAGTTATCACATTATAGGTAGGTTGATCTTTATTAGGCTCCCACTGTTCTCCTAGATCAGCAACAAAATCGCTGAAACCATATTCTTTCGGCTTACATCGTATATTTATCCAAGTCTCAGCTATTACTACTGGATCGTTATAGTATATATCAGCTACATTTATCAAAAAACCTTTACCTACAGGGTCCAAAGTGATGAGCATTTTCGATTTATAGCCTTTCTTAAGTAACCTATTCGTTAAATGTGCGCCATTCCACCCTCCAAGACTATGCCCTATAATATAGATGGCTGTATTCTTGTCAGGAATTTTGTCAATAACTGATTTTTGAATATTTTCATCTCCAAAGATCTCATAATATCCTAGCCAACATATTGATAAGTCATCGATAATTAGTTTTTTTTGATTCTTTTTAATTATTGAGTCTTTTTTTGCTATATATTCTGAATGTACATAAGTTATATTTCTATTTGGACCTGACCCAGCAAAAGGCTTTTTGTCACCAGCTCCGCCAATGAATAAAATAATGGCTTTAGGTTTTGTTATAGATATACAAGTATTATTTGTACCAGATGAAGTTACATCAACTGTTCTAGTATGACCAACCATAGGTAATGTACGATTCAGACTATTATATTTGTTTCCCATTATTCACTTTCCTTCTCATCATTTTGCCAATCAAGCTCTAGATGAACCTCAATCTCATCCTCACTATCGGAATGGAAACGTTCGGACCAGCCATCTTCATTAGTGATACCTCTGAATTCTTCGCCCGTTTTTTTATTAACAGCAACATAAGAAGTATTAGCATAAGGTTCATCATCATCATCCAAAAACTGATACGCCAAATTATAAACTCCATCCATTAGCGTCTTTTTATCAAGGATGGTGTTAGGCAACAATCCAAGCCCCAGCCCATCCATACCGCCTCCAGCCTTGCTATGCTTACCAGCCTTCTCCTTAAACTGCTTAGCCGTAATCGTAATATCAGCACCTTCAAGGGTTATAATAGCTCCACCAGCCGTTAGCGTAATTTTATTCGTCGCTACTATCTCAACCTCTTTGGTAGAGGAGGCGATATTTACATCTTGCTTGGCTGTGGCTTCAAGCTTACCCGTATGGGCGGAGAGGGTGATATTCTCTTTGGCATTAGTCATAATAAACTGACCATCGGCTATTATATTGAGTGACTCGCTACTGACTTGATTATGACTATTACCACTACTTATCATCATGTCTTGCTGAGTGGTAGTGATCATCTCACCCATGCTTCTGTGAATGAGCGTATCGTCACTGACGTAAGCATTATCTGCTGCGCTATCGACTAGCGTGTAGGGCATCGTTTGATGGGTTTTGGTTTGCTGTTCCTCAGCGATGTTCTCAAGTTGCATCTTAATCGCGTTATGGCCTTTAACGTTTCTGCCCAGCCCTGTTGCCAGTTGCGTTAAACGCTCAGCTAGATGCTGACCACCAAGACCAGTTTGGGTCAGAGTCGGGGTGTGCTGCTGGTAGTTATGCTGTCCAGATTGTGCGTAGGTTTGCGGTTGAGTGGAGAGGACGAGGGCTTCACCTGACTTAATATTGATTTGAGCATTGGTGGCCGCATTGATGCCTTGACGTTTGGCGGTGTCTGACGGATTGATAACCCCCATTTTTAGACTGGCGGATATCCCACCACTGTCTACTTTTAGCTGCGAGTAAGCTTGTTCTGTACGATGATCAGTAATCCATTCTGATAAACCATTGTCCGTGTTGCGATAACCGCTTTCGACGGCTTGTTCGTTATCCGTGGCAAATAGGCTAGGTCGAGTCGATGACAATAAACTACCAGTATTAATCAGATGTTCGCTATCACCGATAGACTGCATCAGGGTTTGGTCGTCCGCTCTATGGGTGAAGTGGGTGCCGTAGTTAGCGCCAGCTTGTGCCTCCAATCGGTTGATAGGCTGAGATGGACTATCCAGTAACAAGCTGCGCGTGAGCGTCATATGATTGCGGCTATCGATATCGCTTTGCGCTTCGGTGATACCTGTCATCGGCGGTAGAGTCTGTCTACTGTATAGATGACCGACCCATAGGGTATCAGCGGTAATGAGGCGCAGCTGAGTTAAATGAATGCCAGATGCTAATGTCGACGCATGACGCTGTTGGTGGTGTGAGCTTTGGGTCAGCCCTGTGACATGCGCTAGACTATTGCGAGCCAGATGCACGATATGGGTAGCACGGTAGTGCTGATTGAGCGCACTGTGATCGACAAGCATAAAAGTATCAGCAACATTCAAATCCGTAGCATGGGCTAGAGCATGATAGATGCTATATCGATTTTGATGACTGTTTGCCACGATGGTTGCTTCGTCTATGGTTTCAGTATCTGTTACTGGCGCAAAAGTGGCTGGCGTGTCTAATGTGAGAGTGTGGTCATTCGAATGGCTTACGTCATCAGGGTTACGGCTCATCGCAACGTCAGCGGACTGCGTTGGGTGTGCAACACTGCTGCTATTAAAACGCTGCATCGTTACTGAATTTGGCTGGGTGATGACCTGCTCACTCAATGCCAATACTGGTGCATGGACACGGTCATGTAAAACTTGCTGGTAACGCAGCGCGCCAATATTCAAGCTGATGCCATCGCTATCACTTGGATCTGCGGTAGTAATAATGAGCTTTGGTGGACTGTGCTCATTCGTTTGCTCATGGCGCAGATAGGCTGTGAGTCCTTGACGCGCAAGCCGCTCGCAAATATGTGTCCAGTCACTGATTTGCCACTGGGTCATGCGTGCTGGTGACCAGTTAGCATGTTCACCATGGTTACTGTCATCGATGATTTCTATATCCAGCGTAGCCGTGCGCTCTGCTACCATCGCTTGTACGGTCAAATGAGTATCAATATGACCGCGTATATGCTGATGCAGACGATAAGTGATGGGCTGGGCGAGCAGGCGATAATAGCCGTAGCTGCCATCATGATCTAGCTGATGCACAGTCGTTATATATAGATGACGATAGGTCAATCCGCTCGGAGTATCGAAGCTCAAGGTTAATGGGCTACCGATTAAAGCCGTTAACGGTGTGAATGGGGGATGATGGCGCTCATGGATATAGACGTGCAGCACATAGGTGTCGATACCATGCTGCTGATGTTGGCAATTACCATTGGGGTTTAGTTGAGCAATGATATCGGCTTCATCAGCGCTATGCATGAGCTTATCTTGCCACGCACGATGAGCATTGATGTCTTGGCGAGCGCTCGGATAGGGCGCTTGAGTGCTGCCTTCACTGGCATAGAGCCGATCAGGATGCATAGGCAGCACGGTATTGGTCAAGCGTAGCATAGTTATGTCCCTATTTTTTTAGCAGTGGCTCTCTTTTGGCATTGGCATTTTTTGTAGCATCGATATCTCTAGTAGCAATGACAGTATGTTTTTCAGCATTATCAAACCAGCTATCAGCACTTAACCGTCATTGTTTAGTTGCCGTTATCGTCATACGTTCTACATAACGATGTTATTCATTAAGGGTAAATTCGATACGGCGATTGCGAGTGCGACCTTCTTCGTTGTCGTTACTAGCGATAGGATCTGAGTCCCCTTTGCCAGTAGTACTGAGACGAGTCGCATTTATATTTCGACCGATCAAGTATTGTTTGACGGCTTCTGCACGCTTATTTGATAGGGCAAGATTGGCGGTAGAATTGCCGACATTATCGGTATGACCTGTAATAAGAACAGGCTTATCACCTACTCGCTGTAACACCCCTGCCATATCGTCTAAGATACCAAGGCCCATCGGCGTTAGATTGGTGCTACCAGACTCGAACTCGACGATACGGTTGCCCAAAGTCTCGTCTATGAGGCGTTGTTCACCTTCTACCACAACCAGCTGATTTTCTAATTGATAGAGATCAGTTAGGCGCGAGTGAATACGGTTTTGAATGGCTTGCTTTTGTTCAAGGCTGCTTACCTTGCCATGTAAGCTAATGGTCGTCCCATGAATGTCGATACGCCCTTGACGAATGTTAGAGATATCGCTATCAATGATAGTCGTGGCTATCTGTTGCCAGTTGGTTGGTATACTGATGTTCGAACGTACTTCGATTTCATCTCTGACAGGTTTATCAGGATACTGTGCTTTTAGCTTGTCGAGCAGTTGCTGTTTGTCTGAGCTGGTAGCGACCACACCCTTGATGACCACTGGCACATTTTGTGAATTATTTGTCACATGAGTGTCGTTATGTTCTGCAAATACAACGGCGCTCATAGGCAGGGTGATAGCGGCGGCTAATAGCAGGTTTTTCGTGTGATTTGTTCGCTTGGGTTTTGTCATTCTAGAGAGGACTTTCATTCAAGTACCTTTTTAATCTGTCTATTATTGAGCAGTGACTAATTGCAGGGGTATGATGCATGGTGGCTACTATCAGCTGTTACAAATCAGCAGTTATCGTGAGCCATTATTTATTGTGCTAAAAAAGTTTTTTTAAACAATTGCCTAGTATCATACAGATATAAATTGTCTTGTAACAATACTTTATTAAACCGTGTCAACCCAATGTCTTCATCGATATAGCCTTGAGTCCAGTCGCTATGAGCGATGACCACCCAACCTTCAGGATAAGTTTTTTCACTTTCTGATATTTGCTTGAGTATACGTCCATCTGGTTTAGTAAAACTCATGAGCAGGCGATAGCAATTAGCGACACGATATAAGTAGGTATTCAAGTAGAGCTGGTGTGGCTGATAAAAACCATTGATGAGATCGTGCCAAAAAGTGGCCATGTGTATCGAGTTTTCTCTATCAGAGGTAAGTGACCAGCAGATGGCTTTATTTAAGCCATGGAAACCCTTAGTAAAAGTAGGTAAAAATAACAGGCCAGTGGCAATGATTTGCTGTATCAGCTGCGCTTTATCAATGTTCATTAAGATCGCTATATCATGCAACGTAGTGGTATTGATAAAATCATAGTAGTAAGTACTGGCATTATTATCGATGCTGAGTTGGCTATGGTTGAGATGCTCCATAAGATCGGTATTGTCAGTTTTGGATTTGGCCATGCTTAAAACTTCATAAGTGTCATTCCAAAGCGCTGATGACTTGACGGGCAGATAGTTCATCCAGTTTTTCGGTTTATCGAGATGAAGCACGCCAAAACCTATCAATGGGTAATTTCTATAGCTACTATCGTGACTAGGGATCAAAACACCGGTGATAATCTCATTAGCTCTAGTATCGATATGACTGAAATTTAAAAAGGCAAAGTTATGATTACTGACATTGTCTATCGGAATTCCGCTAAATACACTTTCCGACACGGCTAACGCTTCGCTGACCCACTCATCAATGGCATTGGTCTCAGAGATATGAGCGCGCGCCCGGACAAAGTCCCCGCGAGCAGGCAATTTTCCAAAATATACTAAAGGCAAGGAGTCTGGAGTCATGGCGTTTGCTCCTGCTGTTCAGTCACGGCTGAACGATCATCAGTAGCCGTCGTGCTATCAGTAGGCGGTTGCACTGGTGGACTGTTTTCACTATTAGTATTAGGGGTTACAGTAGATGTGCGGGCTGGCGGCGTGACATTGCTTGTATTTTGCTCGCCAGTCGGTACTGGCTGATTGGTGCCAGAACCCGCATTAGGAGTATCGCCATCAACAGTATTATTATCAGAAATTGGCCTTGCTGTACGTGTGACACCAAGGGCAATAATCTCCTCTGGTAGTTTCATGCCAGTAAAGGGATTGGTAGAGCGACCTTGACCGGTAGTGGTACTACTGCCACTGCCGCTGATGATTCTAAAGCGTACAGAGATAGTGATACCGTCACCAGACCATGCCATCTCAAAGACATCATTGCCCAGTTCAGTACGGCGTGCACTGTTAATCAGCTTTTCTACCCCAAAGCTACCTGCTTCTTCAAAGACAGTAAAGTCTCTGCCATCATAGTCTTTGGCTCGAATACTGGCACCAGGTTGGCTACTTGGGTTCGGCCATACAAACGTTGTCCACGCTTGGGTCCCCATGCGATAACGCAACTGCTGACCATCGACCACAATGGTATATTCAGTCAAACCGCTGACGGGTAATGGCATGATTTGAAAAGTGGTTTGATTGGCAGCGCCACCAGTATTATTCGCACCAGCAGCGCCTGGACTATTACTACCCGTATAATTGGTAAAGTAACGGCCAAAATCAGCGACAAACTGCGGGTTGAGACCCAAACCTGCACCATTCCAGATTTTACTGGAGATTTGATCGCCGCGGCGAATGATAAAGGGCGATAACGTTTCGTTGACGAATCGCGCCACATAGCCATCTTCGCCGAAGAATTGACCGATCTCTGCAGGCGTCGCTTCTAAGTTTGCATTCGCCGTAAAGGGGTACTTACTGCCTAGGTTATCGAGGAAAGGCTTATAGACTTGCGCTTTCCAAACTTTATTAATCTCTGCCTTGGTGGGCGTCAGCAGCATATTAAATGAACGAGTCAGTGGCTCACTCAACAACGGACGAACCAGTTGTTTTATTTCAGAGTTGGCTTGACTTAGGATCTGCTCATCTAATATCTGTAGAGATTTGGTTAACTCTGAGCCTTCGGGGCTGAGGGTTTGTGAGGCAAACAACAAGGCATCAGGGCCGATGTCGTCACTACGAGCGATATTGTTAAAGCGGGTTCTGATATCACCTAAACTGACTAAATAGCTGTCTAATAATGACAGATCCTGATTTTCTTCTCTTGGCGTTACTAGCGCATGTATAGAAGAGAATTCTTGAGCAATCACACCTGAGCTTGCTTGTGCTACAGGCGCGGCGTTACTAGAGCTACCACCATTATTCATCGCAGCTTCTGCTTGTCGTAGCTCAGCAGGGCTTTGACGCAGGATAGTTTGCTTAAACCAGTTGACGAATGAGCGACGAGATTCGCCACCATTGCCAGCTGCTTGATTAGCCGCTTTATTGTCCCATTGAGTTTGGCGATCTACTGTCTCAAACAGGGTTTTTAACGGTGACTCTGCGGCATTGGACAGCTGATTTAATAAGACCGCATGATCATCGAAGCCTGTGCTATCCCGAACATATACTTGAGTTAAAAAACGTTTCCATTCACTGATATATTCTTGCTTATAGCGATTGACCAGATATTGTCGTATCTGTTCAGGACTGCCCGTCAAGGTAAGGTCATCTTGGCTGCTGGTGGCCAACACCCAATCATCGGCGACCACTCTCGTAGTGGCCGCTTTATCAATCTCATCACTGACGAAAGCCTCCCATGCCTCTTTAGTAAAAGTGCCTGAAATTACATAGCTACCAAGCAGTGCTTCATTAGCATTGTTTTGCGTAATCTGCGCAACCGTGACCGATGGGAAGCGGGCAGATGCGCGCATTTTAATCTCAGAGTAAACACGCTCACGAGCAGGTTGACCTTTGCTAACTTTGGATAAATTGCTGCGGGTTTTGTCTATCAGCCCTAAGTCATTTTGGATCAATGGAAAGGCTGGGTCGTCGACATGAGCCAAGGTAAAACTCAAGATACGCTCAGCTTGGCGAATCATCTTGTCACGCGGCATGTCAGCGCGATTGGCTTCGAGCCAGTTGCGCCAAAAACGGGTCATCTGATCACTCAAATGACTGGCCTCTAAATTGTCATGATTGCCAAGCATGAGATAAGCCTTGAGCGCGTTATAAGCATCTTCAACGTCTGTGGGGTCCGACTGGATATAAGCATCATTAACGGCAGCATCAGAGGTGTCATCAGTGCTTGAGTCTTCTGTACGGACTTCTAATTGATTGGCATTGGTATTTACTTCGGTCAAAAACGTTTCGATATTTTGTTTGGTTGGCGCTAAGACGATGATGCTGATGCCGTTGTAATATTCTGCTAGCAATTTTTGCTTAAGCTTATCGCCTTGATAGAGGCCAAAACTCAAAGACAGCGGCTTGTCGTCTTCATAGCCTTCAAGCTGCTCGATTCGACTTTGTAGAATATTGAGCGACTCAAGCTGGGATTGTAGATCACCGTTAGAATTTTTTTGTAGCGCTGCGACTTGCTGTAAGTCAGCCACGACACGCTCAGTGAGCTGTTTATTATTGGCATAAGACCATGTCCACAGACCGACAGCCGCACACAAAGTCACGACAGCAGCTAGCGTCGCAAGCGCACGATGACTGCGCTTGTGTCGATTTTTATGCTGCTTGACCAAATGCTTGTCTTTTAGAATGACTTTAGAAAATAGATCTTGTAAAAAATAAGGCTTGTCTGCGGCTTCTTGCTGCGCATTGAGCGGTATCGCAGGTGGGCGCAAATCGTAATTTTGTACCATTTGCAACGTCATTTGGCTGCTAACTTGCCCGTCCTGCAAGGCGCTTGTAAAGTAAAAGCCACGCAATATGGGCTTAAATTGGAAAGGGTTGTCCTCAAACAGAGCATGCATCAGCGTCCGTATCATGGGACGTAATGACTGAAACTCCATTGGGAAAGTCATTAGACTGGGAGATACCGTGCGCTGATGACGTAAGGATAGCTTAGTGGTGCTCAAATCTTTTAGACCATTGACCAATACGCCAAAATGCTCTTCGAATATGTCAGTGATATTGATGTTTTCTGGGTCTTCAGGATAAGGGATGGTCGCACCCCATACTTGGCTGCGCTCTTCTTGCTCATAGTCATTAAAGAAGTCACGGAAGCCTGAAATCAAATCCATTTTAGTAAAGACCACATAGACAGGCGCATAGACTTCTAATTGTTCAGTTAAGTCTTGCACACGGCTGCGCAGATTCTTGGCCAAATCCAACGCATAGTTTGGGTCATTTTTGGTGAGTTCGGCGATACTGACCGCGATGATGATGCCGTTGATCGGTGCTTTAGGTCGATTCTTTTTGAGTAGGCTTAGAAATGACAGCCATTCTGAGCGATCTTCTTCATAAACAGAGTAACGTCCTGCGGTGTCGAGCAAAATACCTTCAGTCGAAAAAAACCAATCGCAGTTACGTGTACCGCCGACGCCTTTAACGGATAGCTTGTTACCTTGTTCCATAAAGGGGAATTTTAAGCCAGAGTGTAGCACTGCAGAGCTTTTGCCTGCCGCGGGATTACCAATGACCATATACCACGGCAGCTCATATAACGCCGCTTTGCCTGTTTGATCGCCTATCTTTGATTTGCGAATGGTTTTAATGGCATCTTGCATTTGCTGACGTAGCGCTTGCACTTCTTGAGCGTTTTCATCTTTGGCCACATGAAGGCTATCGTCACCTTGGCTCTCGTTGCCATTATCTTCCACTAAGTTTGCCAGCTCATCTGAGGCAAGCTTACGTTTTTTCCACAGGTAATAGCCAAGCGCCCCCAGCACCGTACATGCGATTAGGACGCCAATGATTATGACAAAGGTTTTAATAGTCACATAATCATAAAGTAAGACTAGAGCGACAATGAGCCCCAGCGCCAATAATACTCTTGGGTTATAGATAAGATGAAAAAACCTTGAAAACATGCGTGCTACCTAGTGTGAACTTAAGATAATAAAACGAGTATTTACCACGACAAAACACCATTAAAACTACGACTCAGATGTTTGAGAAGAGTCTAGCAACCAAAGCATATTGCAGTGCTTATGTTGAGTAATTAAAAACGATCTGTCTGACTCTTGTTGGTCTTCTTTGGCTAAGTCAATGAAGAGTGATAGGCTGATGAATGGCTTCAACCAATTATTCAATGGCATATAATGCCCTAAATGATGTTCGTTTACTAGAGCGCCTTGTGCTATAAATGCTTCAAGAAAGCTCATATACGTCGATAAGTCATAGGGCTGCTTTAATGGATTAATGTCAGACATAGCGATAATGGCCATGTCTGTTATAGCAACATTAGTCTTGTATTTTTCTTTGCTGTTGATGTCAGACGATTTTTTTGCGGGCTTTACTGTCTGTTTATCAGGGGTTTTTAGCGTGGTCGTATCGGTCGGTGACAGTGAAAGCATATTGTCTATTAATAGGTTTTTGATAGTCGTTAAATGATTCAAATAGCGACGATTATCACTCAAAAGCTCAGTGCGATGAGCTGTACCTATCTCCGTTAATAAAATACTGGTACTGGCGTCAATATTGAGTAGCTCTTGAGCCGCTTGATTCGAGAATAGCAACAGCGCACCCGCCTCAGTTGGAATGACATTGGTCATTTTCTCAGAATACAAATGAGTGTCTAACCATTCTTCACTTATCTGTGAATCTGCAATGAGAATTAAGCAAAGATCCGGCGCAGTTGATTTAGATAAAGGCAGCAGATGTCTATTGATGAATTCTGTAGGTGTGGCAATTAGGGTATTGTTAGCGCTATTATCTGCTACGGTGTTTGCGACGTCAGTGCTGTCAGTTATGATGGTCGTAATAGCAATCCGTGTATCAGGAATACCGTAAGTTGCTAACTGTTCTTTTATGGTCGCGATCAAAAATGCTGAATCGGCGCTGGCAGGTAAGCATAAATAGATAGGAAGATTGGCTAAATGACCAGCAGAGGCTGCTGTCATTTTGTCATCACTGTTCTCTTTACGGCTGTTATTTTCACTACTTACTTCGTTGGCACTCACCAAATAATGTTGCTGCCATTCGGGATGAATATGAATGGCTGCGTTGGACTGAGTCGTATCTTGTTGGTGATGTTGGTAAAAGTATTCGGCAAGGCTAGACAGCATCTCCTCGCTCAAGACTAGCTGCTCATAAATTAATGCCTGTAAACGCAAGGTAGTATCATTTAACGCAGCTTTACGTTCAGTAAATCTCTCATCATCGAGATGACTGTCTAAACTACTGTCTAAATCACTGTTCGAATCTAAATAATGGTCTGAATAGCTGTCATCAAACTCTGAATCTGCTGAATAGGCATCAGACAGACTAGGATATGGTAGGGCGGCTGCATCAGGGAGTCTTGCAATCGGTTTGACCAACATTGGCATACCATCAATATCTGTCAAATCCTCGCTCAATACGGTTAGGTCTGCATCATTGTCCACCACTTCAGACCAACAGTCTCCTTCTGGTAGGCAGACACGGCTATAGATAAATAACTGATAAGTATTGGGCGGCTTAATAGTGTCTGTTTTATCTGTTGTTCCATCAAGTATCTCTGGTGAATCGGTTGTTTGTTTATCCAGTTTTTTTTGCCACCATAAGAGCGCCATGATAGAGCCAAGAAACAATAAAGGGATGGTAACAAACCATAGTAATAAGCCAGATGAGGTCAGCTGTCGCGCATTGTCTTTAAAGTACATCCAGACCAAAATGAGATACAACACCAAAAGCATGACTAAAACAGATCGGCCGTATGACAGTATTTTTTTTGCGCCCACTTATTTAAACTCCCTATTTGTTGGGTTGTTATTATGATTATTACCATGTAGACAAGCTTTGCGATCCAAATTTTATGATAGCTACAAGCTTATTTTTACTATACTAGTTAACTTTATTTGTCTTTTTTATGATTCGGTTGTAATGATAAGAATGGCTTTGAAAATATTGTTAAACTATAAAATCTATAACCAGTAAGCCTCTTAAGCATTATTAAGTAAATTTCTATAATGAAATAGTATTTTTAAGTTGTCTGTAGATAAGCTAATGGATAGGAATAAATAAAAATTAGTGTAATTAAGTTAGCTTTATTTTAAAAGGAGATGATTTGTCTATATAATACTGACGAAATCGTAATTATCAACGCCTGTTTATTATTATTTTGTTTTTATCGTCTCAACTGTCGCTGACGCTTGCCTATGATTTACTTGACTGTATCGGTCTTTACATTGCTCTCTATCCTCATGATGGTCATGCTTTTTGATCGGCAGCTATGTGGGCGACTATTAGATAAGGTAATGGTGTTTTTTCATCGATTGCCTAGCCTAAAATTCAAGCGTCCATCAATAAAGACACCAAAGAAGGTATTTCATTATCGTATCAAGCAGTTTATTCGTTTTATTTCGGATATAGATGTTTCTCGTATTCCAGTGATATCGGCATTGTCTTTTTTGATTGTCATGGCAACGGTTGGATTGTGTTATGCCCTGATTACCAATCATTCTCTGGAGGTTTATCATGCCAACGATACCGTGGCTAGCACGACAAATTTGCAAATCAGTCAACTACTCATAGGAGAGCGTCTGCGTCCGCCGTCGCCTCCGCCAGAGGAGCTGTTTGCTGAACTAGAAGCCGAGGTTGCAAGCTATCGAGCTGACAAGACAGAGGAAGGGTATTGGCCAGATAATCAGACAAATATACCTCAGATTGATAGGCCGCTAATGCTCCCTGAGCCTGACTTGTCTGACTTAAACACGCAAGATCATAGCACTGGCTATTCAGGTGATATGTTGGCTACACATCTAAACAATGGTCATATCAATATCAAAAATGCTGACCGTAATTGGCAAAAAATGAACTCAGATTTTGTTCAACGGCTGTTGACAGTGTATAAAGTAATGAGTGACCAATATGGCTATGACATGGTGCTGTTAGAAGGCTATCGTAGCCCTGCAAGGCAAGCAAGACTATTGAAAAAAGGGACTCATGTAACGAAGGCAGGATCATACAAGAGCTATCATCAGTTTGGTTTAGCGGGCGATAGCGCCTTTATCAGAAATGGTAAAATTGTCATAAGCGAAAAGGATCCTTGGGCAATGCGAGGCTATAAATTATATGGTAAAGTAGCCAAATCTGCCGGACTTGTGTGGGGTGGTGATTGGCGTATGATGGATCTTGGGCATGTTGAGCTGCGCAAAAAAGGCGTGCTCGGTCGCCCAGAAATGGCTGAGATTTTGACCAGTCAATAATGATAATAACAAGCTAAGGTAAACTGAAAGTATGAATAAATGTATGACATTGCCAGTATCATTAATCGCTGCTACTTGCTTGCTAAGTGGTACGATCGCCGGATGCAGCACTGATAAGTTGAGCAAGTCAAATGACAAGGTATCGGCATTGGCAGGCGAGCCTCCTACTATAGATGCCATGAGCCATATCGTTGATAATGGCAAAAATAGTGCTGATTTGCAAAGTTTAAAAGCACAGCTAGAGCTGCAGCAACAGCAGCTAGCGACCATGAATGCTGAGCAGCAAGCATTACAAGAAAAATTGAAGCGTCAGCAGATTACCCTAAATATCAAACCCACCACTAATGCCAATGCAGGGCGTACCAAAGTAGGCACAGCAAGTACTGCCTATATCGCATTTTTGGAAGAAGAGAGCCAGTTTACGGATATTGAAGCGCTGGCTGCCAAAGAAATCAGTATTATCCCAAATCGTGAGAGCAGTCTGACCGTGAACATTCCACAAGACGCGCGCTTTATCGCTATTAAAGTGGGGCTGAGATATACCAAAAAGCGCTCACAGTTTCTTATCCCACTTGCCAGTCTCAATTTTGATACGCCACTGGCGATCAATATTGGTGGATGCGATGTCAGCATTACTGAGGGTGTTGACCCAGCACTGGCACCTACATTTACTACCAAACTTAAATATTATCAGCAGCCACTAGTCAGCTGTTCTTAGGAGATTGTCTTGAGTAAACACAGGGTATTATGGGGAGAAGGGTTGTTTTTGCGACCCCAACATTTTCAGATTCAAGACACTTATCATGACTCGCAACGCGCTTTGAGTATGATGCTGGTGCATCCTTATGCTTATGGAGTATCTGATGTTCAGATTGATAAGCAACTTTTGGAAAGCAATTTACTAAGCTTTCAAAGTATTTATGCGGTATTGCCCGATGGTACGATATATCATGCACCTCGTACCGACACTTTACCGAAAGCCATTACCTTAGATACCCAAGACAATGGCGATGAAGTTTTCGTATTTTTGAGTTTAGAGATTGTCCATAGTGGCGGCAGCAATATACAGACGGATCGTAGTGACAATCCAACACGCTATGTAAGGGGTGCTATTGAGGCACAAGATCTATATAGCCAAGCGGCTGAAGCAGTCATTGACGTGATTAAACTGTCGCCAAATTTGCAGTTAAGTTATTCTGCGCAAGCGCCTAGCCAAGATACCGTGTCCTTATTGGTAGCCAAGCTCGTGCGTACCACTCAAGGCATCTATCAAGTCGATGATGATTATATCGTCCCAGGTGTGCATATTACGAGTAACCCTGCGCTTATTGGTCACGTATATCGTTTGATGACGATGATTAATACCAAGTCCACGTCACTGTATGACCATCATCGTCAATCTAACAATGACTTACTGGAGTTTCGCTCCTCAGATATTGCCTCTTTTTGGCTATTGCATACGCTAAATACCGCATACTCTCAGCTCAGTCATTTATATAATAATGCCAAACTACATCCAGAACGCCTTTATGAAGCATTATTAAATGTCGCCAGCCAATTGGCTACTTTTAGCTCATTATATAAGGTGGGCGACTTACCTTCTTATCATCACGATAATGCTAATGACTCATTTGTCAGTATCATTTTAATCATTCGTGAGCTACTCAATACCGTCATTGCCAGTAACTTTATTTCGATTCCATTACGTCAGAATAAGCCATCTTATTATACAGGCGAGCTAAGTAGTGACAAGATCACGCGTGGCTCACAGCTATATCTGTCTGTTAGCTCATCATTGCCGATGCACGAGCTCATCGACATCGTACCACGCCGATTTAAAATTGCGACGCCTGACTCAGTAGAGAAACGTGTGTTGTCAGCGCTGCCAGGCTCTTCTATTTCACATGTCAGCCAAGTACCCAGTGCGATACCAGTGAGACCAGGCTTTAGCTATTTCACCATCGAACCGGTAGGCGAGCTATATGACGAAATGCTCAAATCTGAATCTATCTGTATTTATGTGCCCAATGGCTTTGATGATTTAAAAATAGAGCTGATGGCTATCGTACAGTAGTTCTTTTTGTCTCTAGAGGTGCTGAGGTTGCAAGATGAGTATGCACTATATGGCGCGCCCTCATTTTGAGGACACGCCCTCAATAGTATTTGAAATAATAAGCATTAGGAATAATCATGTCAGGGAATAATTCAATGGGTTCTGCACCTTCGCTGTTAGATTCAGGTGAGGTGGCTTCAAAGGTCTCAGCAACTGGTCTGGATAAGCGTATCAGTAGTCAGTCGCTGGTAGACATCATGTATGACGGCTTTTACTTGGTGTTTTTATTGCGCAATCATTATTTCAGTACAGAGCCGCGACAGTTTCGTCAAAAAATATATGATTTTTTAGACAAATTCGAGATGAATGCGCGCAAAAAAGGATTTCTGTCAGAAGATATCCATGAAGCCAAGTATGCGTATTGTGCGTTGATTGATGAGACCATCATGACATCGCAAGAGCCAGAATTTCAAACTCTCAAAGATGCTTGGGAGCTAAATCCTTTGCAGTTGGATTTATTTGGCTCACAAATTGCTGGTAATGAGTTCTTTGAGCGTTTAGATGGGCTACGCGAGCAAGGAGAGAGGCGTCTACCTGCTCTGGAGGTCTATCACTATGCGATGCTACTTGGCTTTCAAGGGAAGTATCGTTTAGAAGCGCCAGAGAAAATTCGTTATCTTATCTCACGCTTAGGGGATGAAATTGAGCATCTACGGGGTAATAAGAACGAGTTTTCGCCTTTTTGGGCGATACCCGACCAAATCAAACACACGCTCACGAGCGAAACGCCACTATGGGTCATACTCACGGTCATGGCAGTGTTGTTGACCGCGATATTTGCTACCATGTGGCAGTTTACCAATAGTTTCTCGAATGAGCAGCTGTCAGCATACGACAATGTGATTCAAGAAAACAAAGAGCAAGCTCATATCTCAATTTTCCTACCTTAATTATTTTCCTTACTTTAAATGCTAACTTTTTTAACAGTTTTTATTTCAGCTGCATACGTTGTGCTGAAATAGAAACCGTTAGGACAGCCCCGATTGTTATATCGTTGGCTACTTATTTTTCTACTGAGTTTTATATAAGTTTCTTCATGCCAATGAAAAGAACAGCCATAAAAAAACCCTCATCAAAGAGATGAGGGTTTTGGCAAATGCCATAATTGAATTAAAGATAATTCAAGAAATTTACAACTAAAATGTGGCTCTCCAACCTGGGCTCGAACCAGGGACACACGGATTAACAGTCCGTTGCTCTACCAACTGAGCTATTGGAGAATAAGCTGCAAGTATTTAAAACCTTACAACGAGCCTTAGAAGTCTCTAACGAGTTCTTGCTAAGTGGGGCGTATTCTAGCAAAAATAAAAAATACGTCAAGCCTTTTTTGCATAATTATCAAAGATAATTATTTTAATAAGGGGATAAGGCTTTTTTCGAGGTTTTTTGCCAAAAAAACTCCCAATTGTGAGATGAATAAAAAGCCGCCACATAAAGGATAGGTGGCGTCTTCGTTTATAAGCATATTTATAAGCACATACTTAAGCATAGTAATTTTAAGACAGTGGCTGTTTAGTCTTTATTCAGCAACGTCTAAATCAGCTACCGCTTTTTCGATACGTGATAAGGCGTCTTTTAGCGTTGCTTCATCAGTCGCGTAAGAGATGCGCATATAGCCACCAAGACCAAAGGCGTCACCAGGCACCACTGCTACGCCAACCTTCTCTAACAACCATGCTGAAAATTCAGTACATGATGACAGACCAGCAGCTTTGATGAGTGGTTTGATGTCAGGATATACGTAGAAAGCGCCATCAGGACGCAGGCAGGTAATACCTTTAATCGCGTTCAAACCATCAACGACTAGATCACAACGCTTCTCAAAGGCTTCTACCATCGGCGTGAGCACGATTTGATCGCCACTGATAGCGGCTTCGGCAGCAACTTGGCTGATCGATGTTGGGCATGAGGTTGACTGTGATTGTACTTTTTTCATTGCCCCAATCAGCTTGGCAGGGCCACCAGCGTAACCAATACGCCAGCCAGTCATCGCATATGCTTTCGACACGCCATTTAAAATAATCGCCCGCTCTTTTAGCTCAGGTGCTGCATTCAAAATATTGTAGAACTTATCGCCCGTCCAGCGGATGTGCTCATACATGTCATCTGACACAACATAAACTTGTGGGTGCTTTTTCAGCACTTCAGCGATGGCTTTTAGCTCATCCAACGTGTAAATCATACCGGTTGGGTTAGAGGGGCTGTTTAGTACCAGCATTTTAGTTTTGTCAGTGATGGCGTCTTCTAATTGCGCAGCGGTGATTTTGAAATCTTGCTCAGCAGGGCATTTGACGATGACTGGCACACCTTCTGCAATGATGACCATGTCGGGATAGCTGACCCAGTAAGGTGCTGGAATGATGACTTCATCACCTGGATTGATAAAGGCTTGCGCAAGGTTAAAAAATGATTGTTTACCACCGACCGATACTAGGATTTCATCGGGCTCATAGCTGATGTTGTTATCACGTTTGAACTTCTCAATGATGGCGGTTTTTAGCTCTGGCGTACCATCGACAGCGGTGTATTTGGTAAAACCGTCATTAATGGCATCGATTGCTGCTTTTTTGATGTGCTCTGGCGTATCAAAATCAGGTTCACCCGCACCCAGACCGATAATGTCTTTACCAGCTGCTTTTAGCTCTTTGGCTTTATTGGTAATCGCTAGCGTAGGCGATGGTTTGATGTTGTTGACGCGGTCAGAGAGTTGCAATTCGCTCATGAGAGATCCTTTTTATAGTGGAGTGGGATTGGTGAAGCACTATCATTAATCGTATAACGTTTGAGATGTTATTAGGACACGATATCAGGCAGTTTCAAAAACTGCCGCAACGGAAGTTGATTTTTGAAAACAAATAACCGTTAATAAAGACAAGCGCTTTTAACAGGTTGGATATTTTCATGATAAATACGTTGACTAATCAGCCCTTTAATTCAAATATATTTTTGATTTTTAGTATTGTAGCATGCCGTAATTACGCTGTCTTATAAGGCTAGTAACATAAAACGACAGACCTAAGAGCAATTTTTCTAGTGCGTGAGAGTAGACAGGTTCAGTCAATTGAGAGACGCATTGATTGCGAAACCACAACAATAAATCGATAGCCTTGCGCTATGATTGTTTAGATTTAATAAATAAAATGGATGATACCTTAATAAGAAAAGGTTAATGCCATCAGCTGACTAAAGATGATAAGCAAGTATTTGATACCTGAATGCATGGGAAGTTGTGTACTATCAGCACAAATAAAAGGACGTTTACGATGACTGACTCTACTAAGAAATTACATATACTTATTACTGGCGCGACGTCTGGTATTGGCAATCAATTGGCAAAAGACTATCTACTAGACGGTCATCATGTCTATGCCGTTGGTCGAGACGATAGGGCATTGGCTGCGCTTGAGTCATTAGGCGCAGAAACGGTTGACTTAGATCTCATGGATCGGGATAAAGTTATCGATGCTTTTGAAAAAATTGAAGAGGTTGATTTGGCGATTTGTGGCGCTGGCATGTGCGAATATTTGGACATGCCAAACTTCGATAGCGCCTCGTTTATGAAAGTGATGTCGGTAAATATGGGTACGTTGTCACATGCTATCGAAGGGATATTGCCAAAACTAATCGCCTCAAAAGGTCGTCTGGTTGGCATTGGTTCAGCATCTGCTTATGTGCCATTTGCTCGTGCCGAAGCTTATGGCAGCTCAAAGGCTGCCATCCATTATCTAATGAAAACTTTGCAAATTAGCCTTGCACCGCATGATGTGTCGGTAAGCTTGGTCGTGCCTGGTTTTGTCGAGACGCCAATGACTAAGCAAAACGATTTTCCCATGCCCTTTATCCAAACAACAGCGCAGGCAAGCCAAGCTATTCGTGATGGTATCGCGAGTGGTCGCGATGTGATCGAATTTCCCAAAAAGCTCACTTTACCGTTAAAGGTATTGGGTACGCTGCCAGATTTGGTGTGGCAGCAAGTCAGTGAAAAAATTAATAAAAAATAGCTTATATTGAAAAATTGTAAAAAACAAATTACTAAAAATATGGAAAGGAACGCATCAATGCTGTTTAACCACCGTAAACGTAAGAACCTAGAGACAGTCTCTCATGAAGCCAGCAGCCTCTCAAAACAGACGACTAACGCTCAAGCTAAAAAACGTATTGCTATCATTGGCTCAGGTGTATCAGGATTGACTTGCGCTCATTATCTGGTGGCGCAACATGAAGTGACAGTGTTTGAGGCTAATGATTATATTGGCGGTCATGTAAATACCATCGATGTGGTGCTACAAGACGGCAAAAAAGCAAAGAGCAGCAATGTGGAAAACAGTGCCATAGATACTGGCTTTATCGTCTTTAATGAGCGTACTTATCCCAATTTCTTTCGGCTACTGCATGAGCTGCAAGTGCCGTTTCAATCGACTGACATGAGCTTTTCGGTAAAGAATACGGCGCGCCATTTTGAATACAATGGTCACACGCTCAATACTTTATTATCGCAGCGTAAGAATGTCTTCAATCCAAAATTCTGGCAATTTATCAAAGACATTTTACAGTTCAATAAACATATCAAGCAGCTACGCCAAGACTACGAAATGGCACGTGCTAAAGGGCAAGATGTTAGCATTTTTACTGAGCAAACACTGGGCAGCTATCTCACAGAAAAAAGCTATGGCAAGCTGTTTATAGACAACTATCTGCTGCCAATGGTTTCTGCCATTTGGTCAACCAGTTTGCATGAAGTACAAGACTTCCCACTGGTGTTTTTTGCACAGTTCTTTGACAATCATGGCTTGCTCGATGTGGTTAATCGTCCGCAGTGGTTTACGATTAAAGGTGGCTCAAAACAGTACGTCAATAAGTTGATTCCACGCTTCATCAAAGCGGGCGGTAAGGTGAGAGTAAACAGTCCCGTACAGTCTGTGGTTCGTGATGGTGAGCAAGTATTATTGACGGTTAAAAATAAAAGCATTACTGACAACAATATCGAAAGCTTAAACGAAAAATTGGTATTTGACGAAGTTATCTTTGCTTGTCATGCAGACACCGCGCTCAAAATTTTAACAGATGCCAGTAAGGATGAACATGAGGTACTCAGTCATTTTCGCTTTACCAAAAATACCGCCGTACTGCATACCGATGTCAGTGTCCTACCGAACAAGCCGTTGGCATGGGCCAGCTGGAATTATCTGATTGATGAGAGTCTCACAAATAAAACTGCGCGACAATCAGGACAATCAGCTACTGAAAACCATACTAAAAAAGCGCAAACATCAGCAAAACCAGTGTTGACTTATCACATGAATATTTTGCAACGCCTGACCAAAAAGCACAATTATTTGGTTACGCTAAATCCAGAAACCGCTCATGAAAATGTTGATGATAAGCACGTCATCAAGCGCATCGATTATAGCCATCCTGTATTTGATAAAGCGATGATTAAGGCGCAAAGCAGATGGTCGAGTATCTCTGGTAACGACATGCACACACACTTTTGCGGTGCCTATTGGTTTAATGGTTTTCATGAAGATGGCGTACGTAGTGGTCTACGTGTCTGTCAGGCGCTCGGTCATGATATTGCGATAAAGGACGAGGTTGATCCGACTCATCTGCCTGATGCCGAGAGCGCACATACGCCGTTTCGTTATAAGGACCTACCGGTAAAGGCAGATACCAAATTGCGCACACTTAATAAGCGTGAGGTGGTCACGGCGCTCACCAATCAGGAGCTGATTGAGTACATTGAACGTTTACAACCGACTGTTAAAAATGATGAACCAAAGCGAAAGCGTCGCTTATTCGGTCGTCATAACGTGCAGTGATTTTGGTCGTGAGATCAACGAACACTATTGAAGAGAGTGATATGTCTATTGAAACCGGCACGCCTAATAAGCTGTTACCCCATCAGTTGTTCCATGGGACGACTTGGCACAGTCGGTTACTGCCAAGTGTACATAAATTTGCGTATCCATACCGTTATTGGGGCATCAATATCAGCGCATTGGCTAAAGAGCTGGAGCTTCCTGAAGTAAGTACAGGTATGAGTAGCAAAAATAAGCTTTTAAAAAGGTTGCTTTCAAAAGGGCGTCTGGTCAAAGGATTGCCATTATTTTCAGCAAAGAAAAAAGCCTTGCAGCAGTTTTGTCCTGATGATTACTTACAAGGTCTACCTGTACAAAAGTCAAATAGCCTAAGTAATTACTTAATGAATGATAAGCAGGATAATTGTCGTTCAAATTCTGTTCAAGCACTTAATCATCGCTTAAACCAAGCATTTACTGAGCAAACGGATAGTGCGCCAACAGGCGATATTATTGGAATGCTCGTTTGCCGCAATGCGGGTATATATTTTAGTCCAGTCAATTTTTATTTAGGTTTCGATGAGCAGCAGATACCGTCGCATTTATTGGCTGAAGTCTCTAATACACCATGGGATAAGCGCCATTATTATGGGTTTACACTCAATGGTGCGAATACTGAATTTTGTCATAATAAAGATTTTCATGTCTCACCTTTTAACCCGATCGATCAGCTATATCGTTGGCAGGTTAAGGTAAAAAAGCAGCCGGATAATTGCTTGCAAGTTCGTATTGCTATCGATATCAGCGATGAGCGCGGTGAGGTATTAAAAACGGGTATAAAAATGGCTGGCGTTCCAATGACCGCCACAACGATTCGCAATAGCTTGCGAAAAAACCCGCTAATGAACATGACTTCTGTAACCCGTATTTATTGGCATGCTTTCAAGCTTTATGCGATTAAAAAAGTGCCTTATATTCATTATGATGAAAAACTGGCCGATAGCCAACAGAACAAAGCACCGACTCCAAAAGATATTCTTGGATAGTTGAAGGGCTAACGATCAGCCATAGAAATTTATCAGCGTAACGCTTAAGCATAGAGCATTTAAACAAGGATGAATATACGATGTCAGCACGACCAACCGACCGAGCACCCGTTTCGATATTAGGAAAATTGACTGCACAGATGAGTAAAGTCGTCAATGAGAGCGCCATTTTTCAGCCCGTCAGTGCGGGAATGAATCAATTGGCAAGAAAACTCATCTTCCGCGCATTAGCGCATATCCAGTTTGGTAGCCTGACTATAGTCGAAGCATTCGATGAGCAAGCACCTAATACCGTTAGCTTCGGTAAAGTATCCGATAGTGTCGCGAGCAGTTCGGCAGTGGGTCGCCATTCACTACACGTGACCTTGATGATTCATGATCCTACTGTCTATAGGCAGCTGTTGCTTGGCGGCTCTATTGCGCTAGCAGACAGCTATATCAATGGTGAGTGGGATACGGACGATTTGACCGGGCTGATTCGGTTGGCAGCGCGTAACTTGGCGGTGTTGAATAAGTTAGAAAATCGCTTTGCGGGTGTGAGTAAGGCGTTTGAAAAAGCGAAGCATCGGCTACGTAGCAATGATCAGTCTGGTGCCAAGTCTAATATTTTAGCGCACTATGATTTGGGCAATGATATGTATCAGCGGTTTTTGGATGATACGATGATGTATTCAGCGGCAGTATATCGTACACCTGATGTGTCACTGAGCGCAGCACAGCAGCATAAACTGGCGCTCATTTGCCAGCGATTACAATTGACGCCTGATGATCATGTGATAGAAATTGGCACAGGGTGGGGTGGTTTTGCTATTTATGCCGCCACACACTATGGCTGTCACATAACGACGACGACCATCTCTGACGCCCAGTATGATGAGGCGCAGCGCCGAGTCGATGCGGCAGGGCTGTCTGATAAAATTACCCTGCTGAAGCAAGACTATCGTGAGCTGACAGGGCAGTATGACAAGCTGGTCAGTATCGAGATGATTGAAGCCGTTGGGCACGAGTACTTACCGACGTTTTTTGCCAAATGTAATAGCTTGCTCAAACCCACAGGGCTGATGGTGCTGCAAGCGATTACTTTTAACGATCAAAACTACCAAGATTATGTTAATTCAGTCGATTTTATCCAAACGCACATTTTCCCTGGTGGTTGTTTGTTGTCTAATCAAGAGCTAAATACACAGTTTACGGAACAAACCGACATGGTCATCAAGCAGCTACATGATTACGGTTTTGACTATGCTCATACCTTGCGCGATTGGCGTGCGGCGTTTATGGCACAGCGTGAAGAAATTAAGGGGCTTGGTTATGATGATGCCTTTATTCGCTTGTGGGATTTTTACTTTTGCTATTGTGAAGGTGGGTTTTTAGAGCGCACCATCGGCGTGGTACAGTTGACTGCAGTGAAGCCTGACAATATTGATGTGATGCATTTCTCTGAGTTGTCTTCTCATGACACTCTCACCGATGAGCAAAGCAGCCGCCTGATTCACGATATTATGAATTCTCATGAAAGCGGTAATGTTAACAGTGATGGCGAAGACGCCTCCAAACGAAACATAGCGTCTTAACAAGTTGTGTTTCAATAGGCAGTGTCTTAACAAGCACTGACTTAACAAGCAGTTAGGGAAACAAGCTGGGATTAAAAAACGCTAATTAAAAGGATGTGGTTATGGGTTATGTATTTATATATCTGGCTGCTGTGCTTATATTTTTGGGTATTGACGCAGTTTGGCTCAAGACCATGACGGGCTTATTTTACGAAAAGCGTATCGGGCATCTGCTTGCCGATGAGCCAAACATGATTGCTGCTGGCGTGTTCTATATGTTTTATCTACTGGCTCTCTGTGTCTTGATTTTATATCCACAAATCAAAGCAGGCGCTTCGATTGGTCATATATTCTTGCTTGGCGGCTTGATAGGGCTGATGGCCTACGGTACTTATGACTTTACCAGTTTAGCGTTGTACAAAGGTTTTACACTAGATACAGCGTTGGTTGATTTTGCTTGGGGCGGTATCTTGACAGGTTCAGTGAGCGCCATTGTTGCTTGGCTTGCTTATCGTTTTCATTGGTTGAGCTAAAGTTAAATAGTTTAAGGTTTACATAACCTAGACCATTCAATGACAGAGTGCCGTTTGTGCTCTCTTGTGAGCTGCTGTATAAATGATACTTACTATCAACACGCCCTAAATCATTCAAGGATTTTTATGCCGCAATCCAATACCAGCTCGACTGCCAAGAAAGCCCCATTAAATCATGAGTTATATATGTCGATACTCATGACGCCTGATATGGCGAATTTTATTGGCAATGTGCATGGTGGTGATTTGCTTAAGATGCTCGATCAAGTCGCTTACGCTTGTGCCAGTCGCTATAGCGGCAATTATGTGGTGACGCTGTCTGTTGACCAAGTGATGTTTCGTGAGCCTATATATGTTGGCGAATTGGTTACCTTTGCGGCAAGTGTTAATTATGTGGGAAATACTTCAATGGAGGTCGGCATTCGCGTCGAAGCAGAAGACGTTCGAGCCCGTACTGTACGCCATACCAACAGCTGCTATTTTACGATGGTCGCTATCGATGATAATGGCAAGCCCACACCTGCGCCGCCACTTGATATCAAAAATCCCATGCAGCAATGCCGCGCTGATGCCGCACTAGAGCGTAAAAACCTGCGTCTGGAAAGTTCACATCGACCCAGTTGTGATATCGGGGATATGGTTGGTGAGCTGGCTAATTCTCATGATCGTTAAGAAAAACAGACCTTGTGTAGTTAGTTAAACGGCTTTCAATATACGGTCTATTAATCTGGTTAAATATGTCAATACCTGCGTTCAAGAAGCCTATATTATCGAGATTATTATGAGCTTAAAACCATCGGAAGCCGAGTCACACACTCCTATTTCTCATCAGCCAGCGCCGCGTAGTAGCCGTGCTCGGGGTGCTGGCACGCTCATTAAAGACAGCACTTCTGATGGTAATTCTCACTCTGTATTAGACGATTCTGCTAAGTCGACCACCAATAAAGACAAGCAGCATTCCGCTTCATTGGTAACGGTATTAATTGCCGTTGGAGCCAATATTATCATTGCGATTGCCAAAACGGTAGCAGCATTTATGACGGGTTCTGCTTCTATGATCGCAGAGTCAGCGCATTCGTGGGCAGATGCAGGTAACGGTACTTTATTAATTGTGGCCGAGAAAAAGGCAATCAAACCTGCTGATGAAAGCCATCCCCTCGGCTATGGCAAAGAAGCTTATGTCTGGTCGATGATAGCCGCTTTTGGTGTCTTTATGGCAGGTTCGATTGTCTCCATTTATACCGGTATCACCGAGTGGAATGCTGCGGAAAGCGAGACTAACTATACCATCGGTTTTATTGTATTGGCGATTGCGTTTGTGCTCGAAGGGTTTTCGTTAGGGCAAGCTTACTTACAAAGCAAAAAGCATGGTGAAGCGATAAATGTCAGCGCCATTGGCTATGTGGTCGATACGTCAAACCCAACTTTACGTGGTGTATTCTTTGAAGACTTGGCAGCTGTCATTGGCTTGGTTGTCGCTGCTGCTGCCATGGGTATGCATGCTTATACGGGACAGCCGTTTTGGGATGCGCTCGGCTCCATCATTGTCGGAATATTATTAGGTGCGGTAGCCATTTTTTTAATTAGCCGTAACCGTGACTTTTTGGTCGGTTATAAAGTATCAGAGAGGATACATGGCTATGCATTGACCGAGTTACTCAATCATCCAGATATCGATAGTGTGTCGTACTTACATTTGGAGTGGGTGGGACCCAAAAAGATATTTATGGTGGCAGCAGTCGATATCGCTGGCAATCAAAAAGAAAAAGAGATTGCCCAAAAATTCGAAATTATTGAAAGTCAGTTCCGTGCCAATCCTTTATTTCAGGAAGCTATCCTGACATTATCTGTACCCAATGCTGAAACTTTGAGCTTACCCAATAGTTATAATCAAGATGCCTGATAAAGAGAAACTAACATGAAACTAAGTCTTCAGTCTGCTATAGAGAGCTCTGTTGGGCGTTCACTCATGGTTCGCTCATTAAGTATGACAGTTATCACTATTAGCGCAGTAGCCAGTCTGACTCAAGCACAGGCTGAGCTGGTAATTCATAGTGAGCCTGCTCACAGCAGACAGTAAGTATCAATAGAATAAGTGCGAATACCGCTTCTATTAACAATACCGCTTTTATGAATAATATTTCCCCAACAGATACGTCTATCGTTAAGCTGATGGAAGTGATGCACATTGATGAGCAAATAGAATCTATCGTTAACGGGCAACAAGCGGCTATCGATGCCATCAACGTACAAACGCAAAATCGTACTGAGTCAGTAGGTGATGGTAACTTAAATAAACGTCAACAGGCGCTACAAGAGCAGATTCAAAAAGTGCTAGGTCAATATGCCAAGATAATGACCAATACTATCGGCGATACCACTGACAAGCAGACGTTGACGCAAGCATATATTAATTCAGCAAAAACTTACTATACGCAAGCGGAAGTTGATGCTCAAATTGATTTTTATGATACGGTGATGGGTCAAAGTATCTTGTCGAAACAGCCACAGATTACAGCAGCATTTCTAAAGCAATCTTTGCCTGAGGATACCAGTGAGACAGAGGCGCAGCTGGATGAGCTTTTACCGCAGATGCAACAAATAATCCAAGGTGTTTTTTAACTGACAGCTAATAACTGACAATTTAGCTACTTTAAAGCCCGTTTCTGAGCGCGAATCTTAAAGTTATTACACAGAAATTAATACACACAAAAAAGGTCACTATAAAAGTGACCTTTTTTGCTGATATAGACTGTCTTATTGATATACCTGTTTTATTAGTATAACTGGTTTAGATATAAAGATATTATTTCTTTGGCGCATTAGCACCGATGAACCATGCATCTTTATCCACAGTACGGCTTATTTCCGTTAATAAGTCAGCGGTATCTTCATCGCCGGCATCACCAGCAGCATCAATCCCTTCGCGTAATGAGGCTGCGATAGTCTTATAGCGATTGGTAAGCTCACGGACATGCTGATCGACTTCAGTGATATCAGTAGGGTAAGTATCGAGGATAGAGTCCTCAACGACGCGTTTAGAGATACCATTGGCTTTACCGCCAAGGATAACAATACGCTCAGCGACCGTATCATAAGCTTCAGTCAAGCGACCATAAGTATCATCTAATAACTGATGAACACCGATAAAGCCAGTACCTTGCAAATTCCAATGACATTGCTTACTGTCCATACTCAAATCAATGAGATTCGCTAGATTAGCGTTCAATAAGTCGATCATTTTCTTTGCGGTTGCGTCATCTATTCCACTTGCGTAACGTTCTCTCATGTTCTACTCCATTATGTGTATTATTTTAATGAAAATCTCATTTGTTGTTATTGGTATCTTACTAATGAACTACTTGTTGATTCGTTATAAATAATAGCAGCTTAAATGAAGATTGAAAGCCTCAAGCGTTAGGCTTTATTAGGTGGTCGTGTAATGAGTTTGTTAATCATGAAAAGCTTTGTAAATTTAGCGGATGCTGTGTGCGTTTTTTATAACGAAGGTACTATTTATTCGTTATAAATAGGGCGTATTACGTCATATCTAGATGCTAATATTGTAAGAGAAGATGACAACATAAAACCCTTAATTACCTTTAAAAACCCTAGCTTAGACCCCACATTGTAATAAACCTTCAGAAGAAGAAAGCCATTATGCGAATGCCTGAACCGCGCTCGTCGCGTCAGTTAAATCAATTGGCCACTCAGCTCCAAGGTGAAGCTGAAATTAGTGGTGTTAATGCGTCAGGGACGCAAATATCGAGTCGTGCCTTTGAGATGGTCACAGAATTTGAGCCAGCAGGCGATCAACCGCAAGCGATTGAAAAGCTCGTCAACGGTATTAATTCTGGTATGGATGAGCAGTTACTACTGGGAGTGACGGGTTCAGGTAAGACCTATACCATGGCAAAGGTCATCTCTGAGACGCAGCGTCCAACCATTATTATGGCGCATAACAAAACGCTTGCCGCGCAGTTATATGGTGAGTTTAAGTCATTTTTTCCAAACAATGCTGTTGAGTATTTCGTCAGTTATTATGACTACTATCAGCCGGAAGCCTATGTCGCGGCGAGTGATACCTTTATCGAAAAAGACAGCGCTATTAATGACCATATTGATCAGATGCGTCTGTCAGCGACGCGAGCACTCCTAGAGCGCCGTGATGCAATTATCGTCGCCTCGGTATCGTGCATTTATGGTTTGGGTGATCCAGAAAGCTATCTAAAAATGCTCTTACATGTGGTCGTTGGCGACAAAATTGATCGCACTGCTACCATCAAACGTCTTGTTGAAATGCAATATACGCGCAATGAGCTAGACTTTGGACGCGGTACGTATCGGCTGCGTGGCGAGCTGTTAGATATTTATCCTGCTGAGTCTGAGCAGCTGGCGGTACGTGTGCATTTATTTGACAATGAAGTGGAGAAAATCACGTGGTTCGATCCTCTAACGGGTAAGACGGTACGTAGTGTGCCACGTATTACTATCTATCCAAAATCACACTATGTGACGCCGCGCAATAAACTGGAAGCTGCCAGTCATACCATTCGCGCTGAGCTTGAACCGCGCTTGGAGTATTTCCGCGAAAACAATAAACTGATTGAAGCACAGCGTCTTAAAGAGCGTACTCAGTATGACCTTGAGATGATTCAACAGCTTGGCTACTGTAATGGTATCGAAAACTACTCGCAGCATCTGTCTGGTCGTCCATCAGGGGAAGCGCCGCCGACCTTATTTGACTATATTCCAGAGGATGCGTTGTTATTCCTTGATGAGTCACATGTCACTGTTTCGCAAATTGGTGCAATGTATAAAGGCGATAGATCACGTAAAGAGAACTTGGTCAATTATGGCTTTCGTCTGCCAAGTGCTATGAATAATCGTCCGATGAAGTTTGAAGAGTGGGAGCGTATCAAGCCTAAGACTATTTATGTCAGTGCTACGCCTGCATTGTATGAGCTTGAACACAGCGAGCAAGTCGTTGAACAAGTCGTCCGTCCAACGGGTTTGATTGACCCTGAGATTGAGATTCGTCCTGTATTGACGCAGGTCGATGATGTGTTATCAGAGATTACCAAGCGCCGAGAAAAAGATGAGCGCGTGCTGATTACCACGTTGACCAAGCGCATGTCAGAGGATTTGACCAGTTATCTAAAAGAATACGATGTCAAAGTTGCCTATCTGCACTCGGACATCGATACCGTTGAGCGTATGCAGATCATTCATGAGTTACGTACAGGCGTGCATGATGTGTTGGTCGGTATTAACCTATTGCGTGAAGGGTTAGATATGCCAGAAGTGTCATTGGTCGCGATATTTGATGCCGATAAAGAAGGCTTTTTGCGTTCTGAGCGTGCACTTATTCAGACCATCGGTCGTGCTGCGCGCCATATCAATGGTAAGGCTATCCTTTATGCTGATCGTATTACCAACAGTATGCAAAAGGCGATAGACGAGACCGACCGTCGCCGTGAAAAACAAGTGGCATTTAACCTTGAACACAACATCACACCAAAAGGGGCGCGTCGCAGTATTACTGATAAAATCGATACGGGTGACGATCAGAATGCCAATGACAATCAAGTGATTCCTATCAAGAGCAATCTACCTGATGTCGATATTAGTATCTTACGCAGTCCTGATTTGCTGGCGAAAGAAATCAATCGTCTTGAAAAGCTCATGAAGCAGATGTCGCGTGATTTGAAATTTGAGGATGCAGCGAAAACGAGAGATAAAGTGCTTGAATTAAAGGCGCATTTGATTTAGATGGTAAGGCTTAGAATATAAAAACAGTAGGCGGGTTAACAGATAGTTAGCTCGCCTTCTTTTTGGATTATAAAAAGGAGAATAAAAATTGGACACTAAAAGAATATTTGTACTGGGTAATGGCTTTGATTTAGCACATTATCTACCAACTGCTTATGTGCATTTTATGGATGCAATGATGGTTGTGGAATCTTGCGAAGAAGAAAAACAACTTGGTTTTGATGACTTGTTTCAGAAATATATCTCAGGTGAGTGTTCCAATAGAGACAAAGAGTTTTTTAGCAAGACTAAGGAGTTGTATAAAACAGATGATTTGAGGTTATCGATTGATACTGTAAATGATTTGCAAGAGAAGTTAATAAATAATGGTTGGTTTCAGCATTTTAAGCATCATTTGACCGATGTAGATACATGGATTGATTTTGAGAACGAAATCGAAAGTTTACTAGTAAAAATGTGTGATTTGTTTGAGATAAGTTTTGATGATAAAACCATCGGGTACTTCTCAGATAGAGTACAAATATATCTTCCTAACATGAGTAATAGTCGTAATTTAACTATAAAACATACAGATGTACTAGCTGGCAATTATCGCCAAATCAGTCAAAAATTTTTTGATAATTTTAAATTACAAAAGATGTTTGTACAAAATACGCTAAGTAATTTCCAGCTTATAACTGATATGTATTATAAAGCTGAAGATATACATAATCCGAATGGTTTTGGTGTCAGTAGTATTCAATATAATAAAATTCTTGAAGAAGAGTTTGAAGAGCTCCGAGAACGTGATTCATCGTATGGGAGAAGGGTTGCTAAAAAATCGTTTAAAAACGTTATAGATATAAATTTTCTAAAAAAGTACTCTGATAGTTATTTAGAGTTTGAAGGAAATAAAGTATTAAAAAAATATTGAGTCATTTAGATGGCTTTAACGATATTTTTAAGATGTATATCATGCTAGTAGTAAATCAGCTTGAGCCAATAAATGAGTTTGTAAGGTTTGGTGATTTGAATAAGAACTTACAAGCAATATTTACTTTCAATTACTCTAACTCATTTGAACGTTTGTACTCTGATGTCAAATTATTGACTATTGATAAGGTTCAATATGTTCATGGCAGCACTAACAGTCGTAAAATTGTATTAGGTATAAGTGATCTGGAGGATGAACGTCTTAGAAAATATAAAGTTTATGGTTTTGTTAAAACTCATCAAAAGTTAATTAATGATACTGACTACCAATTCCTTGACCATGAAGATCTAAATATTAAACGTGTATTGGGTCAATCTCTAAGTGATGTGCCTTATGAAGTTATCTTTTGGGGTCATTCTTTAGCTGATTCAGATGCAGAGTATATTAAAGCTGTGTTTGAGATGAATGCTGATGAAAACTTACCCAATGTGAAATTAAGAGTTTGGTGTTTCCAAAATGATCCTCATGAACCGTTAGCTAACTTAATTCACATTGTTTCTAAGGAAGTTGTAGAGCGTTGGATGAAGAAAGGCTGGCTAGTATTTGAAGCTGCACCTGATATTTATGCAGAGAATCAAAAGGCTGAACGATCATAGCTTGAAAGCATTTTTTTGGTAATTTGCGTCCTATTTTTCATAGCAGTATAGGTGACAAAAAATGCCTGTCTGTTGTGTTGAGTTGAACTAATATTAGGATTAAAAGGAAGGGCTTCATAGGTGTAAATTAATAACTAATAATTGGTTATATCAAAACTTGTGTTTATACCAAATGCCCCTTAATATAATATCAATGAGCAATATGAACTTATAACAACGGACGTTGAGGCATATAATCCATCATGCAAAATAATAAATTCTTAGAATTAAATGCGAATGAAAACTCACTAGGTATGTCAGATTCTGCCAAACAAGCCATTATAGAGTCTTTAGGTGAGGGCTTTCGTTATCCAGATAATCCACGCGCGGCGCTCATTAGCAAAATCGCCACCATCCATGGTGTGGCAGAAAACCAAATCTCATTAGGCAATGGCTCGACTGAAAATATTCGAGCTACCTTACAAATGTTGCAAAATAAAGCATTAAAAGAGGGCAGACAGTTTCAAATGGTGATTCCTGTACCAACGTTTGATTGTGCAGAGATGTATGCAAATTCCATTGGCGTGCCTGTGGTCAAGATACCACTAACCGCTGAAAACTATGATTATGATTTTGATGAACTACAAAAAGCAGCTGACGATTTTGATGGCATCAGCCTACTTTATATTTGCAATCCGAACAATCCAACGGGCATCATTACATCAACGCAAAAGCTCAAAAATTGGGTAAGTAATGCACCAGATAGCCATTACTTTTTATTAGACCAAGCTTACTTGGAGTACGTATCAGACCCAAGCTTTGAAAGTGGGATTGAGTGGGTGAAACAAGGGTTATCAGACAATCTTATTGTTATCCATACTTTCTCAAAGTTATGTGCCTTAGCAGGTATGCGAGTGGGCTACGCAGTTTCTAACCCGCAAGCTATTGAGAGTGTCGAAGCGTTTATGTCTATGGACAACACCAACTTGTCAGGTGCGGTTGCTGCTATTGCGACGTTAAATGATGCCAAGTTTTTAGCGCTAAGTTTGCGCAATACCAATCAGTCGCGCCAAATGATTGAGACAGTGTTAGATGACCTTGGATTGCGTTATTTACCTTCACAGACCAATTTTATTTTTCATGAAATAAAAGGTGACTTAAAAACATACATCGATAGAATGCGTGACCATGGCATCAAAGTTGGTCGCGAGTTTCCACCTATTACAGGCTTCAATCGCTTGACGCTTGGCACGCCTGATGAGATGGCAGCATTTATTAAAGTATTAAAGCTGTTCCGTGAAAAAGGCTGGGTCTAAGTAGTACATTAGAAAACTGCTAATTTGAAATATCGATAAACTAGCAAGACTAGCGCGTGTCCTCAATTCAATCGATTACTTGCTAAATGGGCTAAAAATAGCTAAATTTTGCCAAACATCGTCAAATAGCTTCTTAATATCTCGATATTATGTGCGCTACTTTCCTTGTTTGACGGCAATTTATCTGATTTTTATCACCATTTTTAAAATGAGGACACGCCCTAGTATTAGCAAAGTGATTTGCCTATAGGGTGGCTATTTTTTATTTAACGGACACTATCAATAAGTGAGCATCTTACTCATAACAGCTGCTAACGAGTTTCATCGCTCAGAGCGCTTGTAATCAGGGTAAATGCCACTTACCATAACCATTATTATCCGAATGCATCTCACCATCCATATATAAACCCTACTAAATAATCAGAGTAGCAAAAAAGACGAGCGCAAGTGCTACGTCTGCTGGCTGAGCGAGTTTGACATTATTCATCGCATATTTGGTATGGGTATCAATTAGGCGTATTACTATTGTGCTTACCAATCCATTAATAGCATTAAACTCTAACGAAAACTCACTGGGTATGGCAGACTCTGCCAAAAAAGCGGTTATCGATGCTTTAGATATCGGCTTTCGTTATCCAGATGACCAGCGTGCAGCCTTAATCACTAAGGTTGCGAAAATTAATGACGTGACTGAAAGTCAAATATCTCTAGGCAGCGGCTCCAGTGAGAATATCCGCACCGTCGTACAAATGCTGCAAAACAAAGCGTTAAGGGAAGGCAGAAATTTTCAAGTAATTGTGCCGCACCCAACCTTTGCTTATGCGGAACTATATGCAACATCTATCAATGTGCCCGTGGTAAAAGTAGCACTGATGCCTGAAAGCTATTCTTTTGATTTACAAAATATGCAAAAAGTGGCTGATGATTTTGATGGTATAAGCTTATTTTATCTCTGCAATCCCAACAATCCTACAGCGACGATTACTGACACAGATGAGTTAAAAGCGTGGGTAGGAACGGCACCAGACCATCATTATTTCTTGCTAGACGAAGCCTACTCAGAATATGTCACTGACCCAAGTTTTGAGAGTGGGATTGCGTGGATAAGAGAGCAGCGCTCAGACAATATTATCGTGGTTCGGACTTTCTCCAAACTGTGTGCGCTAGCGGGTATGCGTGTCGGCTATGCGGTTGCCAGTCCGCAAATGATTACTGAGCTAGAGGCGTTTATCTCAGTAGATAATACCAATCTGTCTGGTGCTGTCGCTGCGATAGCAACCTTGGATGATGAGGCGTTTTTGGCGTTGAGTTTGCATACTGCCAATCAATCGCGTCAGCTGGTTGAGCAGACGCTGGATGAGCTTGGACTACGCTACTTACCATCACAAGCCAGCTTTATATTTCACGAAATCAAGGGCGATGTACAAACCTATATCGATAGAATGTGCGACCATGGCATCGCTGTTGGTCGCGAGTTTGCGCCTATCACTGGCTTTAATCGCTTGACGCTTGGCAGACCTGATGAGATGGCAGTGTTTGTTGAGGTGTTGAAATCGTTTCGTGAAAAAGGCTGGGTGTGATTAAGCCAGATAGAGTAGTTTCATCATTAGAAAAGGAAAGTTGCCTAGTTTGCGACTTCTTTTGCTTATTGCAATAGGATAAAGAAGCCACAGCTAATATTCTATTTTTACCAACATCAAACGCAGTTTTACATATCCTGTCTTAAAAAATATCACGTCATCTTATAGTATTGATTCATAAAGCACGAACGAACAAGCATGCAGTTGAATGCTTGGTGATAGTCATAAAATCAGTCGTGCTAACGTATATTGTAATTTTAAGGCCAGGGATATATCCATGTTTGATATCAAATCATTTTTTAAGAGAGAAGTAGAAAAAAAACTCATCAATGTAGATGATTATATTTTTATGCCTGAGAGAGTAGAGATGGAGCTGGAGGGCGGAGTATTAAACTGTGTACTCAACAGTGATGGTCGAGTCGATATTTTTTATAGTAAGCAAGGCGTGACAGAGGTCGGCTCGGCATCACGTAAGCATCCCTTTACGGCATTCGAAACTGAACTATATCATGGCGTTTATGATGACGTTATTAATGAGTTGATCAAAGAAGTAGATAAGATTATTGATAGCTCTTCTAAGTATTTTAGCCGCAGTAAAATACTGCCTTTTACAGCAGCGCTGTCACAGAATCCAGTTGACAAAAACAAGTTCTAAGCCAAGTTAATAAGATAAGCGGATGGTATAAAGACTTAGCAATAAAAAGGGTGCGTTATTTATAACGCACCCTTTTTACTTTTCATTCTCAATGAACGTTACTTTGATACTTTAAGTATCTACTGCAGTTAACGATACTTATATTTTCACCCCGACAGCTTTATTTGCAGCAGCTAATACAGCGACGTTAGTGATAGGGCGAGATTGTTCACCCTCTATTAAATGATTCGCCTGTGCTTGAGTGAGCAAGCTTTTGGCAAATCTAGTACTGTCATCTCGTGTTTTTAAGGTATTAGTATAATACCATTCACACTGAAACGCCTGCTCGGTGATATCTAACAGCATATAGCCGTGATCAGTTTGGTTGTTGAACTTCTGATGTGGATTGGCTTCTGGTCCAGCACCTTTTTCAGGAAACGCGAGCGAGGTTAGAGCAGGGCAGACGAATTCGACAGCCAATGATCCTGAACCTGTGCTTGGATTATAGCTGTCCCCATCGAACGGATTTTTGCAGACATCAAATGCAAACGAAGCGTGATAGTCGCCAGTTAGAACGACTGTATTATCAATATTATTATTTTCAATGAAATTGAGCAGACGATCGCGAGCACTGGCGTAGCCATTCCATATGTCTCCCGAGTTGGTGGCAGATGCACCTCTGAATGGAGCTAAAATGACTTGCTGCCCCAGTATCTGCCATTTGGCATCGCGGCGTTTGCCTGCCAGCATGTTTAGATGAAGCCAGTTCTCTTGTTCGAGTCCCAATAGTTGGCGTTCAGGCTCATTACTGGCAGTAGCATCAAGCTTTTCACGGCCAAATATACGTGTGTCCAGCATATTCAAATCAAACAATTTACCAAACTCGAAGCGTCGATAAATCCGCAGCTGGCTGTCTAGCTCGTTGCTGCTATCATCACGGATAGGCATCCACTCATGATAAGCTCGAACCGCTGACATCTTGCGCTCTATATAGCTGCCTTTGCTTTCAGTATGGAACCCAGCGCCCCCTTTCCATGAGTTATCTGCAATTTCATGATCATCCCAAACGGCGATAAAAGGGTGCTGGCGATGGCATTCTTGTAAATCAATATCAGTACGATAACAGGCATAGCGACGACGATAATCTTCTAAACTAATAATCTCATTTTTGGGGTCTATAGGACGTTCTTCTATTAAGGATTGATCACGATAAAACCCTTCTTGATATTCGTAGATATAGTCACCCAAATGCAGTACGGCTGATATATCGGCTTGCTTAGCGATATGTGCATAACCATTGAAGTAGCCAAATCCATAGTTCGAGCAAGAAACCACGGCCAAGCGCACACGGTCTACTTGGCTGGCTGGTAAGTTTGGTTGCGGGATAGTACGAGTGCGACCAGTGGGCGAGATATAACCCAATGCTTGAAAGGTATAGTAATAAGTCGTATTGGGCTGTAGAGACTTGGGATCGACTTTGATAGTAAAGTCAGATTCAGAGGTGGCTAATGCTCTTCCTTGAGCAACGATTTTTTTCATCTCTGGGTCTGTTGCGATAGTATAGCCAACAGGGATGCTCGTGGCACTGATACTGCCGTCATTGGTAATTCGTGTCCACAGTATTACTCTATCCTGTAGAGGGTCACCACTGGCAATACCATGCTTAAAAGGTGAGGCGCCTTGATAACCCAAGTCATCTAAGACGTCCAATTTATCACCCTGGATATTCTCATCGTCGTCTGATGAACAGGCGCTCAGCTGGGTCAGTAGAGTGCCAGCCACAGTAACATGACCACCTAATTTTATAAACGCACGTCTTTTCATTTGTCATCCTTGATATCAAGTGAATTCCATTTCATTTACACCTAATTTATACGAATAGACTGGGTTAAGCAATCGCTAACCCAGCCTGTGTCAATATTAATATCAACGTCAAAAATACATTGTCAGAACTGTGCTTTGTTACTTATTACAAGTTTATTTCATAAAACTGGTATAGCAACTTTGTAGAGATTTTGCGACGACTTTCGTGACCAGCTGTGTGCGATATTGCGAATCTATAGCAGCATTGCCCAATTCAACGAGTGTCACTTGCTGCGGCGCTTGCTCACTGACGCAGCCACAAACATTACTTTTTACAGCTTCTTGTTGTGTGTCGGTCATAGCCACGCTAGCCACACGCCAAGCAGTTTGCTTTTCAATCTGACTGCGGCACTGGTTATCAATCGCTGATTTAAAGACATTCATACCAATCTCATTTGCAGTACCGATAGCAGTACCTGCATTATTATTCATGCCACCAGTCGTTGTGCATCCAGATAGAGCGAGGGTAGCGAGCATAGCCGTTGATATTAAGATTTTTTTCATGGGTCTGATCCTTTAAGATTTTTATTGGTTTTAAGGTTTATGCTTAATAGAAACTGGCATTTGGTAGGAGTTGATGTTTGCTAGTTGACATGTGTTTTTTCCAAGCAGGTCGTATATTATCAGCAAAATCAGTGCATGACATCATTAACCACTACTAGCACAGAATTAAGCCGTTTTTTATAAAGGATTGACTTTATCAATCCAGCCACGCATAAGGGTGATAAGACGCATAGGTTTTATAACCAATATAGCCGACAATCATCAATAAACCACCGACGATAAATAACCAAGTGGTGAGGTGTTCCCACGAACAATCATCAAAACGGTCATTAAACGCCGCCGAAATACTGGCGATGAAAAGAATGAGGCAACCTAGTAGCAGTATCAGTGTTGACGTGAGCTCATAACCATCCACTCTAAAGTTTGGCATACCATAATCCAAAAATAAAATTCATCTTACTTTAACGATTTTAATCAATAAGGCAGGTGAATTGTTCATGAAGTATTGCTATGTTTGGGTAGCGTATTTATTATTTTCTACTGTAAATACTATTTAGCTTAATAGCATTCTGCGCAAAGCAGCCGATTCAAACCCATATATACGTAAATCAGCACAAAAAAACCAGCTAAGGCAATGGCTCTTAGCTGGTTTTATTTTATAAAGTTAATGTCAGTTTTTTAACTGTTTTAGACATTTTTACCGTGTTGCTTTTGCTGAATGTCTTTTGCGAGTTTGTAACACTCATTGATGTGGTCATTGGCGATTTTTTTGAAAATCATATAGCCCATTGTAGCAGCAACCATTTGACCCCCTAATGGGATAAATTTCGTTACTTGTTTGGCTGCGATACGACCACCGAAGCCTTGTACGGTCTTTTTAACAATACCACGTGTCGCCATCAACCCTGCAAAATCAACAGTACGATCTTTTAGCGCGCCCCAATGAATGGCTCGTGATTCTAAATCAACTGCCGCCTTACGATCTTCAAGTAAGCCAAATCGTTCGCTAATGTCAGGTAATAGTTGAGTAAGCATACCTGCATCTACTGCGACATCAAAAAATGGTACAGGAACGATGGCAACACCAGCAGAATATTTGGCGCGTTTTTTAACCAGCTTTTGACATTCTTTTTTTACTTGTTCAAGATCTAAGCTAGGGTCAATGGTATTTGGTAGTTTTTCAGCCAGTGGTGTGGTTTTCATAAAGCGTCCTTATAAATGGTTAAAATAAAAAATCAAATAAAATAAAAAATCTCAATAGATAGCAAGTATCTTAGTTGCTATCTATTTTATGGATTTCTGAGCGGCATACAATCATTGCTTTGTAGCAAAATGCAGAAAAATGCAGTCGCTATGCACCGTTTTTGTAAATGAAATATTGTGCATATTATATGGATAGAGTATGAGTTGTTTACTCTATGCTAGTATTAAAATATGGTTTATCACAATGTACTGCAACAAAAAACGATAAACCAAGCCGCCAAAAATTGTCATTGTGACCCTCTGCCAAAGCCAGTAGAATATGCACATGCTAAACTTAACCCCCCGTTATACCAGCACTCGCATCGACGAGTTGCCCGCCGCGCTGCAACCACTTGCCGCCCAATCATTGACGCTTGCCCGCCTGTATGCAGGTCGCGGCATTACTCAGCCTGATGAGCTAGAGACGCAACTCTCTGCGCTATTGCCAGCCGAAATGCTACATGGTGTCACAGAAGCAGTGCGTCTATTAGACGTCGCCATCGATGACGGTCAGCGCATCCTTATCGTGGGTGATTTTGACTGTGATGGTGCGACCAGTACCGCATTGATGATGCGTGCGCTTACAAAAATGGGCGCAGTTGTTGACTTTTTAGTGCCCGACCGTTTTAAGTATGGCTATGGTTTGACACCAGAAATTGTCGAATTGGGTATTGAGAAGTATCATCCTGAGGTGATAGTGACCGTCGATAACGGTATCTCAAGCCATGAAGGCGTGGCACGTGCGCAAGCCGATGGCATCACTGTGATTATTACTGATCATCATTTGACGACCAAAGAAACACCGCCTGCGGAGGCTGTGGTTAATCCCAATCAGCTCGATTGCCACTTTAGCAGTAAAGCGCTCGTAGGGGTGGGAGTGGCATTTTATGTGCTTGGACGCTTAGCCAAGCTGCGCCGCGAAGCCGGTAAATCTACCGTGCAAGTGAGTCAATATTTGGATTTGGTGGCATTAGGAACGATTGCCGACGTTGGGGTGCTTGATAAAAACAATCGCATTTTAGTGCATCATGGACTGGCGGCTATCCGCCAAGGGCGCTGCTCGCTTGGTATCTTGGCACTCCTTGAACAAGCAGGACGAGATCCTAAGCAGTTGCAGGCACAGGATTTTGGGTTTGTCTTAGGACCTCGTATCAATGCCGCTGGTCGTATGGACAATATGCGCATCGGTATTGAGTGTTTGTTGACGGAGGACTGGGGTACGGCGCAGCGTTTGGCGCAAGAGCTTGAGCAGTTAAACCGGACGCGTCGGCAGGTAGAAGGTGAGATGCGCGCGCAAGCGGATAACATCGTACAGACATTAGCCGCTGCGGATACAGACATGGACGATGAGGCTACGGCGGATAACCATGAAAGCGGGGATGTTATTGTTCAAAATAGATCTGAGAAAAAGACGAATAATAATCGTAAACGCAGTATCGTTTTATACCAAGATGATTGGCATCAAGGCGTCATCGGCATCGTCGCTGGACGGTTAAAAGAAAGTCATTATTTGCCAAGTATCGTCTTTGCGCCCGCGGATACAGAGCGTACCGCTGAAGATGACCCTATCAAAGGCTCGGCGCGTTCTATCGCTGGCGTGCACATTCGTGATGCGATTGAGCAGGTTGCCGAGCGCCATCCTGATTTAATCAGTCATTTTGGTGGTCATGCGATGGCAGCAGGCTTAACGATCAAACGCCGTAGCTTTGATGGGTTTGTTATGGCTTTTAATGACGTCATGGCACAGATGGATAATGAGGTGTTTGCTGAGCAAAAATTCACTGATGGCGCGTTGCAGGCGAGTGACTTTAGCTTGTGGTTTGCTGAATACTTAGCTGATGCCAATATTTGGGGTCATGGCTTTGCACCGCCAATATTTGATGGGGTCTTTGAAGTCTTAAGCTTTAAGATATTAAAAGATAAGCACCTTAAACTGTCGCTGCGTTACCCTGATGTACAATATCCAATTGAAGCAATTTATTTTAACTTTGATAGCGAGATATGGGATTATCGTGCGGAAAAAGTGCATGTATTATTTCAGCTAGACATCAACGAGTGGAACGGCAAACAAAGTCTACAGTTGATGGTAAGGGATTTAGCAGTCATACAGGAATGATGGCAGTATCTTATTATAAAATACTCAACCAGTAGCAAATATAGCGTCGACTTTGTTTAAGGTTGACGCTTTTTTAGTATTTCCATTCGATGGTTGGAAACTGCCAGTCATAACGAATGGCGAGCATGCGTAAGGTAAAAATCGTACTCATAGTAGCGATGTCAGCAATCCAAGCTGTCACACCCAGATTGTGTAGTGCGAAATAGAGGATGCCGCCAGCCAAAGCTGCCGAAATATAAATCTCTTGCTGCAACACCAGCGGAATCTCATTGCAGATCATATCGCGGATGATACCGCCGACAATAATGGTGATCACCCCAAGTAATAACGCCACGGGCACATTTGCGCCCATACTATCGGCAACCTTGATACCGATTAAGGTAAAAACTGACAGTCCAATAGTATCTGAGAGTTTGAGGAACTTATTAACGCGTTTAGAGTTGGGGTGAAAGAATATTTGCATCACTAATGAAGAGATGGTGATAACAGTCAGGTAGCTCATATCCACCATCCAAAATAGGGGATGGCGATCTAAAATGACATCACGCACAGTGCCGCCACCGATAGCGGTGACAATAGACACCAGTAAACAACCAAAAACATCGAAATTTTTGTGTTTTGCCAGTATCGTGCCTGAAATACTACAAGCGATAATACCAATCATATCAAAAAGGTAAATGAGAGAGCGTGGGTCAAACGTAGTGATTAGTGCTGAAGGGTTCAATGCGATAGCCAGCATGAGCAAGTCTCACTAAGTTTGTATGATGATTGTCTGATTATTATAAGCCAATGCAGTAGAGCTTAGGGCGCGTCCTCATTTTAAAAATAGTGATAAACATGAGATAAATTGCCGTCAAACAAGGAAAGTAGCGCAAATAATATCGAGATATTAAGAAGCTATTTGACGATGTTTGGCAAAATTTAGCTATTTTTAGGCCACTTAGAAAGTAAACGATTGAATTGAGAACACGCTCTAGTGTTTAAACCATATATATCGGTCTTATTTCACCAAACGTATAGAAGGCAGGTGCCAATCAAAACGCAATGCTAGCATCCGTACAGCAAAGATAACGCCCAGCATAATAAATTCATTCAATCCAGCATTTACACCCAAACGATCAAGCAGCAGATAAGTGATCGAACCTACAATACTAGCAGAGATATAAATCTCGCGTTGAAGTAACAGTGGTATCTCATTACAGATGATATCGCGTAGCAGACCACCAATAATAGCCGTCCAAACCCCCATCATAATAGCGATAATAGCTGACATATCTTGTGTCAATGCTATCTTAAAACCAATCACGCTAAAAGCCGCCAACCCAATGGCATCAAACAGCTTCAATGCCTTATCAATCTTATGATACAGATGAAAGAATATTTGTAAAATAAGCGATGTCACTGTGATGACGATCACATAATTGAGGTCAGTCATCCAAAAGAGCGGATGACGGTCTAGCGCCATATCACGTAGTGTACCGCCGCCGATAGCATTGACCATCGCAACCAAGATACAGCCAGCAATATCAAAACCTTTGTGCTGTGCCAGCAGTGTACCTGCGATCGCACAAGCAATCACACCAACCATATCTAATAAATATAATAAAATATCAGGAAAAATTAAATCATTAACCATGATTATATTACCAATATAATGGCCATCAAAATAGATTGGCTGTGCTGGACTAGTTTTGAAGTTGTTTATATCAATAATTCAAATAGAGTTAACCTAATTTTAGGTAGTAGTTTAGCCATCTTTTGCAAATAGAATAAGCCCAACGATAATCAGAGCAATACCTATTAAGCCCATCGCTGATGGCAAAGTATTATTGAGCAATAGCATACCGCCAATTAAGGCAAATATCACTTCACTTGCCTGAGTGGCATCAACCCCAGCCACTTCGCTTGAAGTTTCCGCTTTTTCACGGGCATATAAAAAGATACTGGTTGCCGCCACGCCTGCCAATAGAGCCACAAGTAAGGTATTGAATACCTGCTTAGTATCAGGCAAATCCGGATGAACGACAAGACCCAAAACCAACCAAAATGGCAGACTGCCCAAGGTCATTAACCATACTTTGTTAAAGGCATTTTGTAGCAGGGTGGTTTTGATAGCAGGTATACGTGCGATTAAAGTTTGCAGCACAGAGCTCGGCAAGGTTTGAGTGGGGTGGTTAAGGTTTAAGGAATCGACCGCGTCCGCCGTATAACTCATATCGGCTGACAACGCAGGTGCTTCTGTAATAAGTGAGGTTGTTTTTTTACTAATCTCGTTGGCTTGGATATCACTTTTTTGAGTGCTAGTAGGCTCGGCACTACGCTTGCGAGCGTTGTAAGATACCTGCCAAACCAACTGGTTACCAATGGGATAGCTAAAGGCGGCTATTAGGGCAGGCACGGCACCATAAAGCAGCATATCTTTCATAGGCACTGCATCAGCATCTAGCAAAGAAGCGGCATGCAGTCCTTCACTGATATTGACCAGTACCACGCCAGCAAATACTAATAACGCATATGCAATGAATTTTTTATCAAAACGTTGTCCGAATGCTAGCAAAACGAGTAGACTTGCGACCACTGTAAACATAAAAGTCGCGGCGACTACCCAGCCTGCGACATGATCAGCCGCGTAGCATATTCCTGTATAAAAAATTCCAAAACCAATACTGCCCGTAATACACCAAAAGCCCCAATGTTGACGGAATATAGTCATTAGCTCTGTAATACGCCCAAATCCATGCTGCATAATTATAATAGCCGTGAGTATTAGCCACATAAATGCATAGCGAAGGCTAGCTGACCAAAACCAATGCCCACCAGCCGCACTCATAACTTCGTTTAACACAAACGTCGAGCTAAAAAATGCCCCCGATAATAAGCCCAATAAAATGAGTTTGACCATACCTATATTCCTATCCTTGGGTCGCTATTTATGTTGAATATCCGTTTAGATGATTGGGCTATTATTTACCTTTAGCATCTGCCCAGATGATTTTATGCAGTTGCAATTGGAAGCGTACGGGCAGCGCGTCAGCCAACATCCATTCTGCAAGTTCGCGCGCCAACAAAGGTACATCGGGGCTGACTTCGTCGTCGATATCCTCTGCGACATTAAACATCGGAGAGAACCAAACCGTTCCGACCAAATCGTTTAGCTCATGCTCGATCAACATGGCTTTTGCCCAGTCGTAATCAGTACGGTTCATAATGACAAATTTAATTTGGTCATGCTGAGTGAGGTGGTCGAGATTTGACCATAGATTCTTATCGACTTCGCTTGAGCTTGGCGTTTTGAGATCCATGACTTTACTGACCGCTTTTGGCACGTTTGCTACCGTGAGCGCGCCTGCGGTTTCAAGCGAGATTTCATAACCGTCGCTCAGTAAGCGCTTCATTAGTTCAATGGCGTTCGGCTGAGCTAAAGGCTCGCCGCCAGTCAGACAAATACGCTTGCAAGGATAGCTTTTGATGGTCTCTATAATGGTTTCTAGCGACTGCCGCTCGCCGCCAGTAAAGGCGTATTCAGTATCGCAATAGACACAGCGAAGTGGACAGCCGGTCAAGCGCACAAATATCGTTGGCAAGCCTGAGGTCAGCGCTTCACCTTGCAAAGAATAAAAAATTTCTGTCAAACGTAGACCTGCTTCAGGGTCAGTGACAGGAATGGCGGCGGTGCGTAATAGTGATTCACTCATAATATGTCAAATACAGTTAAAGATTGCTAATGGGATGAGGCATTTATCAATCGTAATAAAAAGGCAGGTTCTGGTATGGAGGTTTTGCGTTTGGATAAAGCCAAACCAAAAAAAGGGATTATAACGCACCACCCTCTATTAAGCTGCAAAAAAGACGCTGAAGTTTTCTTCAGCGTCTTTAATAAAGAGGATCTGTCGCTGTCCGTACGGTTTGGGTACGAGACTCTAAGTATTGGAAATACTAGGCTAAACGCAATAGCTCATTGACTGATGTTTTAGCGCGGGTTTGTGCATCGACTTTTTTGACGATGATAGCAGCATATAAGCTATGCGTACCATCTTCTGACGGCAAGCTACCCGGTACGACAACAGAGCCTGCTGGTACACGGCCACGATGAATCTCACCCGTTTCGCGATCATAAATGCGCGTTGATTGACCAATAAATACACCCATCGAGATAACAGCGCCTTCTTCGACGATTACGCCTTCAACAATTTCAGAACGTGCACCGATGAAGCAGTTGTCCTCAATGATTGTTGGATTCGCTTGCAATGGCTCTAATACGCCGCCGATACCAACGCCACCTGATAAATGCACATTTTTACCAATTTGGGCACATGAACCCACGGTCGCCCACGTATCTACCATCGCGCCTTGATCGACATACGCGCCGATGTTGACATACGACGGCATCAATACCGCACCTGCTGCGATGAACGAGCCTTTACGAGCAACAGCGGGTGGTACAACACGTACGCCTGATTCTTTGAACTGTGCTTCGGTCCAGTTGGCAAACTTAGTCGGAACTTTGTCATAGAATTGCACATGTTCGCCCGCTGCCTGAACATAGTTGTCGTTTAAGCGAAAAGAGAGCAAAACGGCTTTTTTTGCCCACTGGTTCACGACCCATTCGCCATCCTTTTTTTCTGCAACGCGCAATGTGCCGTTATCTAATTGCTCAAGTACTTGATTAATAGCATCACGCACGTCCTGTGGCATCGTGCTTGGGCTGTATTCGTTGCGTTTTTCAAAGGCTTGTTCGATGGTTTGTTGTAATGACATAAAGATTCCTAAAGTTAGTGGAAGGTAAAGCATATATTATCGTTAAATAACTCGCATGACTTGGCGTAAAAACTTGCTTGCCGTATTGTCGCTAATTTGGCGACTTTTAGCAAACGAGTTAACCGCCAAGATGAGCGCTGCGGTTAATTGTCTGAGCTATGGCTTTCTATCCATTCTAAGATATCTTCATAAACTGTTTGGTGGTCTTTTTCATGCAAAGGCTCATGACGCATGTTTGGGTAGAGTTGGATATCTACTTGACTGAAGTTTTGCTTGTTTAAGCGCGTGACAATTTTGCGGATGCCGTTGCCCATATCTCCGATAGGATCATCTTCGCCGCTAATAAATAGCATCGGGAAGTTTTTTGGAATAGTCATTGCCCAGCCTTTGTTTAAGCCAGTTTCCATCAGAAAGAATAATGTCATAAAGCCATTATTGGTGAAATCAAAGCCCGTCAATGGATCTGCTTCATAGGCTTCAATGGCGGCAGGATTTTCAGTTAACCACGCAAATTCTGATGAAGAGATGCGATCTTCAAGCTTACTATTCAAGACTTTATTCATCACCTTGGCAAACATTGCATTGGGTTTTTTAGGGGCTACTTTTGCCAGTATTTTATTGACTGGGAGTAGCACTTTAGTCAAGGGGTTGGCATCTGCTGTACCCATCAAAATAGCACCTGTAAAATTGTGTGCATGGTGCTTTAGGACATTACGCACAATAAACGAGCCCATAGAGTGACCCATTACAAAGTGAGGCACGTCAGGATGACGATTTTTTAAGCTATCAGCCATGACAATGACGTCTTTTAGCAGGGACTGTACTGGATGCTCTTCACCAAAAAAACCTAAATCTGCTGATGTTTTGACGGTCTTTCCATGTCCCAAATGGTCATAAGTTGCCACTGCGATACCGTGATCCGCTAAAAACTGAGCGAAGTCTGCGTAACGTCCGCTATGCTCTGCCATACCGTGGACAATCAGTAATGTGGCTTTTACCGCTGTGTTTTCATGGCTTGGTTCAAAAAAATCATGATGCAAGTAATGAATATTATCGGAGGAGAGAATGTGGTCGTTACCTGTATCGGTGTTGGTACTCATATAGGGTTCCTTAAACAGTTTTAATGAATGTTTTTAATAAATAGCTTTAATGGTTTATCATCTTAATGAATAGCAGGCATGACAATTTGAAATCACCTGCTAAAATTTGGCTTATTATACGGCGCTTACCATGAACTATTGTACTGGACGTTGGTAAATCGTTTGACCTTCTTTAATGGTTGTGATGACTTTGATATCTTCGAGCTTGCTTGCCTCTATGGTTAATGGGTTGGCATCCAAGATAACCAAATCAGCCAGTTTTCCGGGCGTCAAGGTGCCTTTGCTGTCCTCTTCAAAATACTCATAAGCGGCATTGCTGGTAATGGCTTTTAACGCTTGATACGGCGTCGCTCGCTCATTTTTACCAATGATTTTACCTGAGCGCGAAGTGCGATTGACTGCTGACCAGACTGTAAATATCGGGTCAACAGGTGTCACTGTGTCATCAGAGTGATTGGTATATTTAAGTCCCATTCTATCAGCAGTGGCAATCGGGCTTGAAAAGTCGGCACGTTTTTTACCTAAGTTTTTAACGTGTACATCTCCCCAAAAGTAAGTATGGTTGGTAAAGAAGGATGGCACCATATTATATTTTTTGAATGCGGCTAGCTGATCAGGTCGGGCAAATTGAGCATGAATGGGTACAGTACGGCGATCTTTATCAGCTGCTTGACCAGTCTTTTTAACGGCATACTCGTGTGCCTTGATGAGCATATCGGTTGCGCCATCACCATTATTATGGATAAAGAGCTGATTGTCACGAGCATAGGCTTTGACAAACATCTCGTTCAGTTCATCTTGGCTGACACTTGGTAAACCGCGGCAGTCCTTTTCACAATCTGGAACTGGCGTGAGATAAGGTTGGCTAAAATAGGCGGTCTTGCCTTGTGGCGAGCCATCTGCAACGATTTTGGTACCCTGTACTTTAAAACCGTTTTTATAGGTTTTCCATACAAAGTTTTTATCAGCTAAATTCTCATCTAAGTCAATCACTCCTGCTAGTGCGACCAAGTCAATTTTAAGTTTGCCTGCATCGGCTTGTTTTTGAAAAAACTGAATAGTGTTTCGAGCCGTTGAGCCATTGTGTGCCGTCGTTATGCCATTCTTTGCATAATACTCTTGCGTCTGCTCAAAGAATTTGCCTTGATTCGGCGCTAACACTTCTAGCATATTGCGCACGAACGGATACATCGCCGTTTCTTGTACGAGACCGTTTGGTTCATTAGAGCCTTTAATTCGAGCAATATTACCGCCCGCTGGATTTTTACTGTCAGCAGTGATGTTCATCATGGTAAGCGCCTTGCTATTTGCCACGCCCATGTGACCACTCGTGTGTTGTAAATACACTGGGTTGTTTGGCAATACTTTATCAATCTCGCTTTTGGTCGGATGACGCCCCTCGGCGAGCTGGGTTTCATCATAACCCCAACCAAATATCCAGTCGCCATCAGCAATGTTATTGTCTATTTTATAATCTTTTAGCGTTTGCATCATTTCAGGAATACTATCGACTTGACCGATGGGCGGCGGGTTGAGATTGACCTGACCCATGGTGTTCGACACCATATCAAAATGACTGTGCGGATCGATAAAGCTTGGTAATAAGGTTTTATCTTGTAGATTAATCTGCGCGGCATTTTTATATTTCGATTGCGCCTCTTGTAAATTGCCCACATAAGCAATCTTGCCCGCTTGGGTGACTAAGGCTTCAGCCATTTGTGGCTGATCGCCCTCCATCGTGATGATGTTGCCATTGTAATAGACAGTTGCTGAGTTGCTCATATCCTTGGGCGCGGTCTGCATGGTAGTGCAACCTATGACACTCATTAATCCAATGCTCAGTACAGTTGGTTTTAGTAATGTGCTCATATTCATTACGTTATCCTTAAAGGTGATTTGATGCTTACATCCGTGTGTTATAAGCATTGGTACGTGGTGGGTTTTCTATATTCTAAAAGTATTTATATTTTATCAGTGCATGTTGTTTTAAAAGATAGGAATGTTGCAACCAATTTAGCGATAAAGCCTTGTGCGGTCAATGCTATTTAAGAGTTTTGCACTGACAACTGTGGCATTGCCAATTGGATGAGAAGGTCGATCTATAAAGCTGCTGAATATAATATCTTAAAAGCCAAATTCAAAAGTGCTGTATGACATCCTACGAAACGTCATGCTCATTTGGAATAAAAGGTAAAAATCACGATATTAGTTGTCAATATTGTTTCACAATCAGGTATGATTAATTAGATAAATCGTAAAGTGACAAGGCTGGAAATAAGATGATAATTTTATGAAATAATCATAAAAAGCAATTGCTTGCGTGTGAATTTGTCTTTTTTTAATCTTTTATTTTTGCGTCATCCTTCTTGCTTTAGAGGTGCTACTAACGGGGTTTTATACCATTATGAAATCAACTATCGAATTACTCGAGCACACGGATTTTCCAGCGCTCAAACGTCGTGAGTTAACCACGCTACAGGTCAATATGGGTTACTTATGCAATATGTCTTGTGTGCATTGTCATGTGGCTGCCAGTCCTTACCGCACAGAGATGATGTCGCGTGAGTTGGTTGAGTTGATTCTAGAAGTCTTACAAGCACAAAATATTGAGACGCTTGATTTAACGGGCGGTGCGCCTGAGATGCATGAAGACTTTAAGTATTTGGTTACAGCCGCACATGCCTTGGGTGTAAAAGTGATTGATCGCTGTAATCTGACTATCCTGATGAAAGATGGGTATGAGGACATGGCGCAGTTTTTGGCAGACAATGCGGTCGAAGTGGTGGCTTCAATGCCCTGTTATTCATTAGAAAACGTCGATAAGCAGCGCGGTAAAGGCGCATTTGATGACAGTATATTGGGACTGCGTAAACTCAATGCATTAGGTTATGGCAAAGTGGGTTCAAACTTAACGCTTAACCTCGTTTATAACCCGCAAGGTGCGACGCTGCCGCCCAATCAACAGCAGCTCGAAGCGGATTATAAGCGCGAGTTAAAAGCGCATTTTGATATCGAATTTCATCAGTTATTTGCCTTGACCAATATACCCATTCAGCGTTTTGGTGCGGTGCTATTGGCTAAAAACCAATTCTATCCCTATATGGATTTGCTCAAAGCCAATTACGTGGCCGCCAATTTAACTGAAGTCATGTGTCGATCGACCATTAGTGTCAATTGGTTAGGAGAGTTGTTTGATTGTGACTTTAACCAGCAATTAGAGATTCCAGTGCCCAACAAGTCCCGTCGGCATCTAAGCGATTTGTTAACGCAAAATCCTGCTGGCGATGACATTGCTATTGCAGATCATTGCTATGGCTGTACGGCAGGGCAAGGAAGTAGCTGCGGTGGTGCGCTAGAAGAAGAGACAACAGATCAGACGATAGAAAAAATATCATTGATTTAAATGGAGTGACTCATGTCAGTATTTAATAGTACAAGACTTAATAGTAAAAGCCTTTTTTTAAGCAGTGGTTTGATAGTTAAAACAGCAGTAGCCACCTCTATATTGTTAGCCAGTATGGCAAGTTATGCGGATTTTAATCACAGCACTTGGGATAGTTTACTGAATAAAAACGTCACCATGACCAATGGTGGCAAAGCCTCAGTCGTTAACTACAACGGTATGAAAGCGGATCAAAGCAAACTTGATAGCTATATGGCGGCGACTAGCAAAGTCAGTCAATCAGAGTTTAATGGTTGGAGCAAAGATGAGCAATTAGCATTTTTGATTAACGTCTATAATGCTGGCACTGTAGAGCTAGTCTTGACCAAATATCCTAACATCAAGTCGATTAAAGATATTGGTGGAATATTTGGTTCGCCATGGAAACAGGATTTTGTCACGCTATTAGGCAAGAAGCGCTCGCTTGATGACATCGAGCACAATCTAATCCGTGGCTCCAAACGCTATAACGAACCGCGTATTCACTTTGCGGTGAACTGTGCGAGCAGCGGCTGTCCTGCGCTATTAAATGATGCTTTTACAGCGAGTAAATTAGATAAACAATTAGAGCAAGTGACGAGTAAATTCCTCGCGGATAGCAGTCGCAACCGTCTCAAAGGTAATACGTTAGAGGTCTCGCCAATTTTTAAATGGTATAAAGAAGACTTTGAAACCAACTGGCGCGGTACTAATGATTTAGAAGGGTTTTTGGCTCGTTACAGCTCGTCTTTAGGGCTTAATAAGTCGCAAACGGCTGAGCTAAAAGCAGGAAAAATGAAGATTGGCTATACCAATTATAATTGGAGCCTTAATAAGAAATAATGGTAACAACAAGTAAGAGTACTGCTAACTATGACGGCTATGGCGACGGTTTCTATTATTATTCCAGTACTCAATGAGGCAAATAATTTGCCTTTATTGTTTGATAATATCAACAAGCTAAATCCAAACCCGCAGCAAGTGATATTGGTCGATGGTGGTTCAAACGATGATTCTATTGACATAATCCAAAGTTTTATTAATGAGTTAATGCTTGATAATGATCGTAAAATTGATTGGCAAATGACTGAGTCTAAAGCAGGTCGCGCGCTGCAAATGAATCGCGCTGCAAATGAATACAGGTGCAGCGTTAGCAACTAGCGATGTATTGCTATTTTTGCATGCCGATACGCAATTGCCACTGCACGCTATCGATAGCGTTTCTGAAGCGATGAAACGGGCAGAGTGGGGACGTTTTGATGTGCAAATAGCCAGTCGTCAACCGACACTGCGATTGGTCAGTCAAATGATTAATTGGCGCTCACGGTTGAGCGGAATCGCGACAGGCGACCAAGCCATTTTTATTAGCCAGTTTTTATTTGAGCGAATCGGTAATTATCCTAACCAAGCCTTAATGGAAGATATTGAGTTTTGCAAACAATTAAAAGGTATTGCTAAACCTGCTTGTTTAAAAAGTAAAGTCATCACATCGGCAAGACGTTGGCAACAGCATGGCACTTGGCGGACGATTATTTTGATGTGGCATCTACGTTTTGATTACTGGCGCGGCGTATCAGCTGATAATATCAAAGCGCGTTATTATAAATAAAAGAATAAGCTCTTACCATGAATCAAAACTAACAAACTTGCATTATTCTTTTCGCCAAGTTCCCCGCACAGGGCATGGCAAAAACGCGCTTGCAGCCAGCTCTTGGTATTGAAGGTGCCGCGCAAATGGCGCATAAACTACTATTGCATAGTATAGAGCAAGCAGTCGCTACCGGCTTTACGGTTGAGTTATGTGTTAGTCCTGCGCCGACAGATCCATGCTGGCAACTGCTTGATTTTCCTGAATCGCTGCGATGGTCAGCACAAGCAGAGGGTGATTTGGGTTTACGTATGTTAACCGCCAGTCAGCAAGCGTTAACACGTTTCGAGCACGTTATTTTGATAGGTACGGACTGTCCTAATCTTACAACCATTCGTATTCGACAGGCTGCCCAGCAATTAGAAACACAAGATAGCGTCATGATTCCTGCTTTTGATGGTGGCTATGTACTGTTTGGTTTTAAGCAAGTTGCTGCTCGTTTATTTAGCAATATCGAATGGAGTACGGCGAGCGTAGCAAAGGTTACTCAACAGCGCTTGGCAGAATTGAGATGGTCTGTAGCGTTGTTAGAACCTTTGCCTGATATCGATGAGCCTGAAGATTTACCGTATTTACCTGAAGATTGGCTTGATGATTAAAAGTTTATTGAGAACTAAAAATTGAGAACGCCTTATCATTTAGGGTTTTTAGGTATGAAAAAGCCATCGAGCTATTTTGTTGACCCTATTAGGTTGATTATAGTTCGATGGCTTTTCGATAATCACAAATTGGTATCGTTAAGGCAATAATGCTGAAAGTCTGGTTTTAGTCTCTTCACTCATCGCCTGTACTGGCGTGACTAACGCTTGAGCTAAAGCTGTATGGGCAATAGAGTCAGGCTGTTCTGCTGCTAGTAGGGCGACCGCTTGCTTAATCACTGCTTGAGCGTTTTCAGCATTTTTTATTAGGTTTCTTATGGCATAGTCTGCACTAACGGCTTCTTCGGTAGGATGCCAACTATCAAAATCTGTGATCAATGCTAGCGTCGCGTAAGCCATACTCGCTTCACGTGCAAGCTTAGCCTCTGGCATATTGGTCATACCAATGATGTCAGCGTTCATCTGCCGATACCAGTGTGACTCTGCACGAGTGGAGAACTGCGGCCCTTCGATACAGATATAAGTGGCTTTTGCATGACATTGACCTTCGGCTATCTGCGCATGAACATAAGCACGCGTTAGAACATCCGCTACTTTAGGACATAAAGGATCAGCCATCGCGACGTGTGCCACTGCACCTTCCCCAAAAAAGCTGCTTTTTCGATGCTTAGTCATATCGATCATTTGATTGGGAATGACCATATCTAAGGGTTTAAGCGCTTCTCTTAGCGACCCCACTGCCGATACCGAAATGACGTAGCGTACGCCCAAAGTTTTGAGGGCATAAATATTGGCACGATAAGGCACTTCGGAAGGGGTGAACTTATGACCTTGACCATGACGAGTTAGAAAGGCGACCGTCACGCCATTTAATTCACCTAAGACAATGTCATCAGAGGGTTTGCCGTAAGGCGTCGATATGCTGACACTACGTTTGTTGGTTAAATCTTGCATCTGATAAAGACCACTACCGCCAATGATGGCGATATCGGCAGATACTAATGCCGATACTGCCGCTGACTTTTCTACACTAGATATTGTCATAAAGGTTTTCCCTATTTTTAGAGTAACAGATAACGGTGCCAAGATATGTGGTGACGAATTTGCAAATTTAGACGGGATCTACTTTAAGTCAGCTGACTTACAAGACAACCGCTTAGGGTTTATATATAAAATATAATCAAGCCTACAGTATGGTAAAAATGCATTAAGAGCTACCATCTAGTCATTTTATATCAGTATTTTTTGGTCAAATAACCTCGTTTGTATTTAGATGATTATAAAGGTTTACAATAGACACAGACTTTGGTTAAATGAATTGTATAATGAAACATTGTTCCGCATAGCAAAACTTTATTTGGCTGTTGATTCATTACAAGAACTGCTGCGCCTTCACTTAAATAGCTTCGCATATAAAGTGTGAGTGTAGAGGGAATCTGGATGGCAGTTTATTTATAGCAAGAATTGCTATATTATTACAGGTCTGTAACGCATCATTATCGATATATTGATGCCGTTAAGTGTATTAACTCGATTATTTCAAGGATGAACTCAATGCTCAACTCTCTAAAATCTCCGTTACTTTTATCAGCAATGTTAAGCGCCACTTTAGGTCTGACGGCATGCTCATCACCAAGTTCAGAAAGTACTGACAGTACGGCAACAGATAGCGCTGCTACTGACACTGCCGCCGACAAGCTTGACACCAAGTTCCTTACCATCGCCACTGGCGGAGCATCTGGCCCTTATAACATCATCGGCACTTCCTTATCAGAAGTCTATGTCAAAACCTTTGGGGTCAACTCAAAAACGCAAACCACTGGCGCTTCAGTCGAAAATGTCAATCTATTGACCCAAGGTAAAGTCGATATGGTGTTGGCGCTCAGTGATGTCGTCACCGACGCGGTCGAAGGCAAAAACAACTTTGATAAGCCAATAACCAACATCCAACAGATTGCAGTCTTGTACCCTAATGTGGTGCAAATTGTCACCACCAAAAAATCTGGCATCAAAAATATTGAAGACCTACGTGGTAAGCGCATCGCTGTGGGCGATCAAGGCTCTGGCACAGAAGTAAATGCTCGGACGCTATTAGAAGGGTTTGGTATCACATATGATGATGTGACCGTTGATTATTTAGGCTTTGCGGAAGCAGCGGACGGTATGAAAGCGGGTAAAATTGAAGCGGCTTTCTTTAGTAGTGGTCTGCCAAACTCTTCATTGATGGAGCTAGAGCAGGGCTTAGACTTACAGTTGATCACCATCAATCAAGACAAGCTACAAGAAATCATTGCGACTAAGCCTTACTTTAAGACCTTTGAGATTCCTGCTGGCACTTATGGCAATGACGCCGCGATTCCAACCGCAGCAATCATGAATGCTCTATTGGTTAGCTCTGAGTTGTCTGAAGCAGATGGTTACAAGCTGACCAAAGCGTTATTTGACAATTTAGACGGTCTAAAAACAGCGCACCAAGCAGCTAATGATATTAGCTTAGCAACGGCTCGTGAAGGAATGGTCGCACCTATTCATCCTGGCGCCAAAAAGTACTATGATGAGCAAGCAGCTAAATAAGCGATTAGGGTTATTAATTGGCGTGGCAGGCATTGCCGCGCTGGTTTTTTTTACGCTATGGCATCTCTTTGTCCGTCAGCCTGTGGTGGAAGTGCGTGTTGCAGGCGTTGACGGTGCTAATGATAAAGTGTGCTACTTTGTCGAGCCAAATTTTCAACTGCGTTGGATACACTCTGTAGAAAAACAATGGTGGGAAGAGCAATACCAACGTATAGACGGCAGTAGTACAGAAGACGCTGAATTGCTGCTGACCACCACTTATTTTGAAGCTTTTGGTGCAGGTACGCCTTCCACTGAAATGCTTGCTCCTGTACAAAAACCTGGCTATCTGGGTTATCAAATCAATGAGAAATTTCCTAAGATTAATTGGGTGGTCTCACGGCTTACCAAAGGTGAGATTGACTATGGTAACTACCAGATGCTCATTCATCGCTGGGTGCCAGACTATTCTGAAGTAACGATCATGCCGAAAACGTATGATTTCATTGATAGATTTAACAAGGATTTGTGTCATGAACTCCCAAGTGATGGATCACAATAATGTGACAACGATGTCAGATAACCATATCAATAACGACTTGCCTATACATTCCAACACGGATGCTGATACTCAGGTCGACGCTGAACTTGAGGCGCAAGCCCACAATAAAGCCATATTAGAAAAGTACGATAGAGAATCCATCACAAGGCACATCACTCAAGGACCAGTGAAGTATTTTATCGCTGGACTTTGCATTTTATATTCACTATTTCATTTATATATCACTTTTAATCCCATGCCAGCGCTGCTACAGCGCTCCGTACACGTGGGCATTGGTTTTGCCTTAATTTTCTTAATTTTCCCTGCAAGTAAAAAAAGCAGCCGTCAGCGCGTGGCATGGTATGACTGGATATGGTTTGCCCTGTCATTGTCTGGGATGGCTTATCTGATATATGAATATCAAGATATCGTGACCTCACGTGGCGGTATGGCCAATCAGATGGATGTAATATTTTCGCTGATTACGGTGGTCTGCGTATTAGAAGGCAGTCGCCGTATCACAGGTTGGATTTTACCGATATTGGCAGGGATATTTTTGGCGTATCCGTTTGTCAGCCACTTAGACTTTATGCCCGATAGGCTGCTGACGCGTCCTTATGACATGGGTGATATCTTTGGTCAATTATTCCTAAAAACCGAAGGTTTATACTCTGTTGCGATTGGTGCATCGGTCACTTTTATCTTCCTATTTATTCTCTTTGGTGCATTCTTAGCGCGCTCAGGGATGGGACAGCTATTTAATGATTTAGCCTTGGCAATTGCGGGTCATAAAAAAGGTGGTCCGGCAAAAGTGGCGGTTATCTCTAGTGGTTTTATGGGCAGTATTAATGGCTCTGCTTTGTCAAACGTGGTCAGTACTGGTGCCTTTACCATTCCGCTCATGAAAAAGGTCGGTTACCACAAAGATTTTGCCGGTGCAGTAGAGGCAAGTGCCTCTGTTGGCGGGCAGATATTACCGCCGATTATGGGCGCGAGCGCCTTTATTATGGCAGAAACAACAGGCTTGCCGTACAGCACGATTGCGTTGGCAGCATTATTACCCGCGATATTGTATTATCTTGGCGTCATTGCGCAGGTGCATTTTCGCGCTGGTCGTCGCGATCTAAAAGGTATCGCTAAAGAAAGCTTGCCAGCCGTGAAAGAAGTGTTAAAAGCCCGCGGCCATATGCTGCTACCGATTGTATTTTTGATTTTCTTATTAATCAGAAACGTGCCCGTTGGTTATGCAGCGGCTTATACCATTGGTTTTACTGTCGTGGTCAGTATGCTGCGTAAAGAAACTAGAATGGGTTTCTCTGACATTTTGGGTGCATTAGAAGATGGTGCACGCCAGTCACTCGCGGTAATGGCTGCCTGTGCAGTCGTCGGTATTATCATCGGAGTCGTGAGTCTAACCAGCTTTGGAACGGTGATGACCTCATCAATTGTCACACTTGGTGCAGGGTCGTTATTTTTCACGCTCATTTTGACTATGCTTGCCTCGATGGTATTGGGCATGGGACTGCCGTCTATTCCTGCCTATATTATTACGGCAACGATGGCAGCACCAGCATTAGCCGGTTTTGATATTCCAATTTTGTCGGCGCACATGTTTGTTTTCTACTTTGGTATTTTTGCCAATATTACACCGCCTGTGTGTCTAGCCGCCTTTGCTGGTGCGGGCATATCCGGTGGCGATCCGATGAAGACAGGGTTCTTATCGCTCAAACTGGCACTCGCCGGATTTATCGTGCCGTTTATGTTTATCTATAGTCCAGCGATGTTAATGATTGATCCTACTGGGCTTGCGGTAACTGCTAAGGACTTCCCGCTACCACCTATTATCGATATTATCACGGTAGTATTGACGTCAATTACGGGTGTTCTCGCACTTAGTGCGGCATTAGAGGGTTATTTTAAAAGCGATATGAGCCCAGTAACACGCGTTGTTTTAGCAGTCGGAGCTTTGCTATTAATCTATCCTGGAATAACGACTGGTCTAGTGGGTGGCGTGATCGTTATTGCTATCGCCATCCTTAATACTAGAAACAGTGGCGAGCCAACGCCCACTTTAACCATTTAAGACGTTGCGGTTGAAGGTTTTAATAATTCATTAGATTCATAAAAAAGGGTGAATAACATAAACTGTTATTCACCCTTTTTACATGCTCAACTTAATTTTTAAGTATTAGCTCATTAAACCCCGACACTTAGCAGCCAAGTTTGCCTTCTGCTGCCAATGCTTTTTTGCTACGAATCGGTGCAGGGCAGTCTTCACCGTAATATTGACGATCGGCAAAGTAGCTTGAGCGTACCATTGGGCCTGCCCAAATGTTAAAGAAGCCAATTTTTTTGCCGTAGTCCATATAACGCTGGAACTCGTCTGGATGGACGTAACGATCGACAGGCGCGTGGTTTTTACTGGGTTGTAGATACTGACCAACCGTAATCATATCCACATTATGCGCTTTTAGGTCATCAAGCAGCGCATAAATCTCTTCTTCAGTCTCACCAAGACCGACCATAAAGCCGCACTTGGTCGCGATATCAGGGCGACGCTCTTTATAGAGTTTGAGCAAATCTAACGAATGCTGATAGTCAGAACCTGGGCGGAAGGCTTTATATAAACGAGGCACGGTTTCGATGTTATGGTTAAAGACATCTGGCGGTGTTTCAGTTAACAAGTCTAGCGCGATATCCATACGACCACGGAAATCAGGCACCAATATTTCAATGAGGCAATTCGGGCTAAGTGCGCGAGATTCATTGAGCACTTCAACGAAATGCATCGCGCCGCCATCTTTTAGATCGTCACGATCCACAGAGGTGATTACCGCATACTTAAGCTGCAAACCTAAAATAGTCTCGGCAGTGTGACGCGGCTCATCTGCATCTAGCTCATTAGGACGACCATGACCGACGTCACAGAACGGACAGCGACGGGTACAGATATCACCCATAATCATAAAGGTCGCCGTACCATCAGCGAAGCACTGCGGCAGGTTAGGGCAGGCCGCTTCCTCACAAACGGTATAGAGTTTTTGCTCACGCAAGGTGGCTTTGATACGAGCTACTTCAGCAGGCGAGGACATTTTAACCCGAATCCAATCTGGCTTTTTCTTGGCCTCGATGGTCGGAATCACTTTAATTGGGATACGGGCAACTTTATCGTAGCCACGTAGCTTTTCGCCTTGAATGGCTTTTTTAGGTTTGACCTTAGCAGCAGGCACATGTGTTTGTACGGCAGTTGTCATAATAAAGTATCTCTTAACCCTTTATAGTATAAGGGTTTATGGAATTATTAGAATGTGTTGTGAGTGAGGACATTATAGCAGAAACTTAGGGGCTAATTTTCAATGAATAATGTTTAACTGATCATTTTGAGGTGGATCATTAAGGCTACTATGGTTTGTCTGATTACCATAGTTTTAAATATCTATATCAATATCCAACTCATTCAGGATTTCTATGGCAGCACGAAACGCTTCTTGAGTGGCAGGTGCCCCGCAATAAGGCAAGCTGTGCATTAATACTTCTCGAATCTCAGCGACACTTGCGCCATTATTGATGGCACCTCGAATGTGCCCTTTTAGCTCAGTGGGGCTTTTTTGCGCAATTAAAAAAGCAATGGTGATTAATGAGCGATATTTGCGTGGCAATACTGAGTCATCTTGCCATGTGCTGCCCCAAGCGTGCTCAATAATCCAGTCTTGTAATGGTTGGGTAAATCCAGTCGCGCTGTCAAGCGAGCGTTTGACATGCGCTTCACCCATCACGTCAGTGCGAACTTTGAGACCGTTTTGATAATTAGCGTTGCTCTTTATATGGCTGTTCTCCATATCGCTGTTATCCCTATTTTTGTTTTGCATTGCACTACTATCCATATCATCATCCTTAATGTTTATTCGTTTAATATATGGTTAATAAAAGTTGTTTTTTCAAGCGCTATTTTTTTAAGTGATATTTTCTCTAAGCTATCGTATCAAGATGATATTTTATCAAATAATATCCTACAAAGCGTCTAGCAGTCACAGCGTATGTATTTACTCATAAATCGAGCGGTGCTTGACTAAAATGACAAGCTGTATATCGATTGTGCAAGGCTGCTCAATCATATTGTTGATGGTACTATTTATATAATAAATGTTCAATATGAGCCCTTTATAACCGCTTTATGAGCCTTTTAAAGGCTGAGCCATTAACATTTAGAGCGTTTTAAGCTATGATTGCACCAATAATTATTCCATCTAGTATATAGACGCAGGCGGTCATGCTGACTACCCACGTAATGTACTAATACTCCCAACTGACGAGGACGACTATTGTGTTAGAAGCTTATCGTAAACATGTCGAAGAACGTGCTGAGCTAGGAACGGTTCCGCTACCACTGAATGAAAAACAAGTAGCAGAGTTGGTTGAACTACTAAAGAATCCACCAGCAGGCGAAGATGCGTTCTTGATGAACCTGCTAGAAAACCGTATTCCTGCTGGCGTTGACCAAGCAGCTTACGTTAAAGCGGCGTTTTTAGCAGCGATCCTTAAGGGTGAAACCTCTTCACCACTTATTAGCAAGCAAAAAGCCGTTCAAATCCTAGGCACGATGCAAGGTGGCTACAACGTTCAACCATTGGTTGCGGCACTGGATGACGCGGAAGTGGCACAAGATGCTGCTGAAGCGTTGAAAAAGACGTTACTGGTGTTTGACGCGTTCAATGACGTGACTGAAAAAGCAGAAGCGGGCAATGCTATCGCTAAAGAAGTGGTTCAATCTTGGGCTGACGCTGAATGGTTCTTGAACCGTGATGCTGTACCAGCAAAGACGACTTACACGACGTTTAAAGTGACTGGCGAAACCAACACCGATGACTTGTCGCCTGCGCAAGATGCGTGGAGCCGTCCTGATATCCCATTGCATTCATTGGCTATGCACAAAAACTCTCGCGACGGCATCACTGCTGACGAAGAGGGCGTTGTCGGTCCAATGAAGCAAATCGAAGCGTTAAAAGAAAAAGGCCATCCACTCGCTTATGTTGGTGACGTGGTAGGTACAGGCTCTAGCCGTAAATCTGCGACCAACTCAGTATTGTGGCTCATGGGCGATGATATCCCTAACGTGCCAAACAAACGTGGCGGCGGTCTAGTACTTGGTAACAACATCGCGCCTATTTTCTTCAACACGATGGAAGATTCTGGCGCATTGCCAATCGAAAAAGTAGCCGTTGATAACCTAAACATGGGTGATGTGTTTGACATTTATCCGTATGAAGGCAAAATCACTAAGCATGATTCTGATGAAGTGTTGTCTACATTCAAATTGAACTCACCAACATTGCTTGATGAAGTTCGTGCTGGTGGCCGTATTCCATTAATCGTTGGTCGTGGTTTGACCAATCGTGCTCGCGCATATATGGGTCTTGGACATTCAGATATCTTTGCTAAGCCAGAAGAGCCAGTTGATACGGGTAAAGGTTTTACCCTAGCACAAAAAATGGTCGGTAAAGCTTGTGGTCTAGAGGGCGTACGTCCAGGCATGTACTGTGAGCCTAAAATGACGACTGTAGGATCGCAGGATACGACTGGTCCGATGACTCGTGATGAGCTAAAAGATTTGGCTTGCCTAGGTTTCCAAGCAGACTTAGTAATGCAGTCATTCTGTCACACTGCCGCTTATCCAAAGCCAGTTGACGTTGAAACTCAGCACACACTACCTGACTTTATCATGAATCGTGGCGGCGTCAGCTTACGTCCAGGTGATGGTATCATTCATAGCTGGTTGAACCGTATGCTACTTCCAGATACCGTTGGTACTGGTGGTGACTCGCATACTCGTTTCCCAATGGGTATCTCATTCCCAGCAGGTTCTGGTCTAGTAGCATTTGCCGCAGCGACTGGTGTTATGCCACTTGATATGCCTGAATCTGTCCGTGTTCGCTTCGTTGGCGAACGTCAGGCTGGTATCACGTTGCGTGACTTAGTCCATGCGATTCCTTATCAAGCGATTAAAGAAGGTCTATTGACCGTTGATAAGAAAGGCAAAATCAACGAGTTTAATGGTCGTATCTTAGAGATCGAAGGTCTAGAAGATTTGACCGCTGAGCAAGCGTTTGAGCTATCTGATGCCTCAGCTGAGCGTAGTGCTGCTGGTTGTACCATCACTTTGTCTGAAGCGTCAGTGACTGAGTACTTAAACTCAAACATTACCCTTCTAAAATGGATGATCTCAGAAGGCTATGGCGATGCGCGTACTATCAGCCGTCGTATCGAGCAGATGCAAGAATGGCTAGCAAACCCAAGCCTATTGCGTGCTGATGCTGATGCAGAATACGCTATCGATATGACTATCGATATGAGCACCATCAAAGAGCCTATTCTTTGCTGCCCGAACGATCCAGACGATGCAAAAACATTGGCTGATGTCGCTGGCGATACCATTGATGAAGTGTTCATTGGTTCATGTATGACCAACATCGGTCACTTCCGCGCTGCGGGTAAACTGCTACAAGACGTACCAGCAGGTAGTTTGAAAACTCGTCTATGGATTGCGCCACCTACTAAGATGGATGCGCGTCAGTTGATGGAAGAGGGTTACTACAACATCTACGCTCAAGCCGGCGCTCGTACTGAGATGCCAGGTTGTTCACTATGTATGGGTAACCAAGCACGTATCGCACCGAAATCTACTGCGGTATCAACATCAACCCGTAACTTCCCGAACCGTCTAGGTCAAGGCGCTAACGTATACCTAGCTTCTGCAGAGCTTGCAGCAGTCGCAGCGGTACTTGGTAAATTGCCAACCAACGAAGAATATCAGCAGTACGCTGGTATGCTTGATAGCATGGGCGAGGAAGTGTATCAGTACATGAACTTCGATCGTATGGATTCTTATACTGAAGAAGCTGATAAAATTAACGTTGCTCAGTTGACCTAATCTTGGTTCAAATTTAAGTTAAACGTTTTTATGTTTTACAGTGCCTATTTAAATAGAAACCCCGTATCGTGATGATGCGGGGTTTTTTCATACTAGAAATTGCTAAACCATTCAACTCTTGTTGAATATGTTATAATTCATTATTATTAATAATAATTCATTTTTGTTAAAGAAACGTTAGGTATTTGAATTTTAAAATTTTCTGAACAGAAATAGGGTATCTTTAGGTATGTATATCAAAGACATAGTTTTTCAAACTGAATTTTTAAAGAGGGGTTTGTGTGAGCTGTATGAAATTTGAGGATTATTGCCGTTTAAAGTTAGCAGAAGAAGAAGGTTTTGACTGCAAAAATAATGTTATAAAAATAGAGCAATCTGAATTTTTAGATGAATATTGTCAAATTGGCGATGTTACTCTTGAATTCTACAATACATTTGACAGATTTGATAATAGATTTGCTAACCTATGCAAATACTTGAATATTACGTCTTTAGCTATTTTAGTATTAAGTTTCTGTATTCTAGGGTTTTCTTTGTTATTAATAGCTAGCTATAATTTTTTTGAAAAGTTTGGTTTAACAATTGTTGAATCTAGATACCTGTTTTGGTTAATAGTAGCTTCTTTTATTGTAGTTCTTATATCTTCTATTGTCACTTTTATTTTTGGTAAAAAAAGAGAAAAAATATATAAGATTCTTTATGCTAGGAGTATAAGATATAACAATAGACTTCCTTCAAAGGAAAGTACTTTGGCTGATTATAGAATTAGATGGATTATAGCCAAATTTGGCTATGAAAATATTAATTATGCTTGTAATGTTTTTGACGAGAATATTAGTTATAGAGATGAATTAGACCGAGCATTTACTTTTAATAGTTTTTTCTCTAATTTTTTTGTAAAAGGTATACTTACAGTACTAGCTACAGGTGGACTTGGTTTTATAGGTGCATATTATGCTAATAAATTGAGTGATGATTCAGATATAAACCTGATTGGCATCTCTTTATTTTTAAACTCTTTCTTGTTTATGTTTTTTATACTGTCTTTCATAGCTTTGTTATATTTTTTATTTATTATAATAAAAGATTTTTTTTATGAAGTATTAGATTTATTCGTAAGTAACAGGAAAGTTACATTAATAAGAAAGAAAAGGCTTAGTTATTTTTTGCATCAATCTAAAGTTGTAAAGATTAAGGTGAAAAAGAACATTCTAAAGTGACTATAATATCTTACAGGTGCAAATAGATTTTCTGTTTATAAGAACTTGGTGCGGAAATTAGTAATTCAAAAATCATTTGGATTTTTTATGATAGGGACTGACTGGTTTCTCTCATTATCTCCTGTATAATATAAGGGCAGGCGGAAACCGTGGCTCTGTACTGAATCTATCTTTTCTATCTCGGGACGGACCGATACTTTGATAGGCACTTTTTTGTTTACGCTCAAGTGCTTTGGAGTCTTGGTTGATTACTTTATCCCCACTCAAACGTCGTATCGTCTATGTGACTATTTTCGAGCTTATCGCTATCATTTCTTCTACTTTCGTATTGATGAAGCTGAGCGGTAGCGATGCGGCAGAATCCTTACCAGTTGCTGTGATGGTGTCATTAGCAGCGGTGATTTGGAACTTTCTCTACAATACAGCTTTTGAAGCGTGGGAACGTCGCAAGCAGGTGGCAAAGCGCACCTTACTCATTCGCAGTGCGCATGCATTAGGATTTGAAGGCGGATTGGTGTTGATTTGCTTACCACTTTATATGATTTGGTATGACGTTGGCTTAATCAAAGCTTTTATGATGGAGGCGGCGTTACTGTTATTTTTCTTGGTTTATACCTTTATCTTTACCTTGGGTTTTGACAAGATATTTACCTTACCGCATCACTATAAGACAGCCTCTGATTCTTAAGAGTTAAAAGTGTTACTTAAAGATATGTTTAATACAAAATTTTTTTTATATCGTATGACCTAAAAAAAAGGCTGCCATTAGGCAGCCTTCTTGATGATAGCGCAAAACAGAGTGTGATCAGGTTATTATTTACCTTGATAAACCGGCTTACGTTTTTCCATAAAGGCGGTAATACCTTCTTTAAAATCATCCGTTTTAGCAAGCATGGTCTGTTGATCCACTTCCATATCGAGCGCTTCATTGAGACCCATATAAGCGTGCGTGTTAATCATATGCTTCATTGATGCCAATGCTTTTCCGGGCAGATTGCTCAGGCGCGTTGCCAATGCCAGTACGCTAGCATCCAGCTCGTCGCTACTGACCACATCATTAACCAAGTTTAAGCGTGCCATATCTTCCGCTTTGAGTTTATCGCCAAGCATGACCATCTCAGTGGTTTTAGCTACACCGATCAATTGATTCAGTAAATAAATGCCGCCAGCATCTGGTATTAGACCGATATTGACAAAGGCTTGCACAAATTTGGCATTATCAGCGGCTATGCGAAAATCACAAGTCAGTGCCAAGTTCATGCCAGCACCTGCCACTGCGCCTTCTAATTTAGCGATAATAGGCTTATGAATATTACGCAACTTTAAGCTAATCTCAGCGACTTCGCCAACCATAAAGTTTAGCTTATTCGACAGCGCCTCGCTTTCCATGCCGTTTTCTAACATCTCACCGATATGCCCGCCACTTGAAAAGTTATTGCCTGCGCCTTGCAGGATGATGACTCTGACGTCTTTATCTTCATCTGCGTTCGTCAGTGAATTCATCATGGCATCTTTGAGCACTGTGCTAAAGGCATTCAGTGTTTTGGGATCGTTCATCGTGATGGTTGCGATATGGTTTTCTACTTGATATTCGACGAGAGGGTGTGACATGGCTGATATCCTTAATTGAGTTTTCTATAAAACATTTTTGGTAACACTAGCTATTGGCAGTAAATGTGACAAATAATGCAATGCCAAATACTATAGCAGTTTGAGCTTATTATAAAAGCAGGATCTGTGCGCGCTTAAGACATGATTCAGGTATGGTATTTTTTGCTGCTATCATATTGCTAAAATTATTAAACCTACTATTCAAAAATAAGGCTACTATCTGTAGAAAGGTTGAATTATGCTAAGGCATGTCCTCAATTCAATCGAGCATTCTCTACATGGGCTAAAAATGGCTAAATTTTGCCAAACTGCGTCAAATAGCTGATGAATATCTCGATATTATTTGTGCTATTTTCCTTGTTTGGTGGCAATCTATCTCATTTTTTTACCATTTTTAAAATGAAGAGACGCCCTAGAAGGCAGGTTTTAAAAGACTGATTTTTTATTTATTAAACCAACAAGGAAGTGGTTATGCCAATTATTAATGTCAATAATGTTGAACTTTATTACGAAGACAGCGCGCCAAACGATAAGCAAAAACCCATCATGGTATTTGCCCACGGTCTGCTGTGGAATACACACCTATTTGACAAGCAAGTTGAGTATTTTAAAGCCGGTTATCGCTGTATTACGTTTGATTTTCGGGGACAAGGGCAGTCTGAAATAACCAAGTCTGGCTATGATATGGAAACCTTAACCGAGGATACATTGGCATTATTAAAGGCACTAGATATTCATAAATGCCATTTGTTAGGGTTGTCGATGGGTGGATTTGTCGCCCAGCGTGTCGCACTCAAACGCCCTGAGCTATTGCTGTCGCTTACCCTGTTAGAGACTTCTGCTGATCCTGAAGATCCCAAAAACGTGCCGCAGTATCGTAAGCTGGTCAAAGCCATTCGTTGGCTGGGTCTCAAACGCGTGAGTAACAAGGTCATGCCTATTATGTTTGGCAATACTTTTTTGACAGATAAGTTGCGTAAGTCTGATCGTAAGCAGTGGTTAACGATGCTACAAGGCAATCGCAAAGGCGGAGTCATTAAGGCAACGACGGGCGTCATTGAGCGGGCAGGCACCTACGATCAGCTAGGGAGTATTACGGTGCCGACATTAATTGTGGTTGGTGATGAGGACACAGCAACCCCTTATTCAAAGGCTGAACGTATGCATTTTGCGATTGCAGGGTCTAAATTGGCAGTAATCAAGGGCGCTGGTCATACCGCCACCGTAGAAGAGCCTGAGCAGGTCAATCGAGTGATTAACACCTTTTTAGCGGACTGTGTCTAATTTTGAGTTGGTCTTGAAATAGCCTTAAATAAGGCATCGTTTTAATAATAATAGAGTAATGAAATCGTTGTGCTAAAAAAAGCCGTTATCTTGAATGTGATAACGGCTTTTTTATTGAGCGCATGTAAAAGAGTGCATTTAAAATATTGATTTGAAACTTAGGCGCTTTCGTTCAGATTGAGGACATGCCCTATTAACCTTAAGATTTTTATTTATAACCGTGCCGTATAGTCATTATTGCCGTCATCAAGAGTGCCACATGCCTCGGCACGATTGACGATTTCTGTTGCCCAAGCGCGATGGGTAGCAGGCTCTAGCATAGTATTGTTATATTTAAACACCGCTTTTGCCTCGCTATGCAAGATTGCTTGCGCCTCATCTAAAATGCTCAATGGTACGCAATAGGCTTGTTGCACCAGCGCAATTTGGCTTGGATGAATGACCGTTTTGCCGACCAATCCTAAGCTAACATCGCGGGTTAGCTCTTGCATAAATAGCGTTGGCTGATCCAAATATTCAAAGACAGGCGCTGTTAAATAAAAGCCATGCGGCACAAAGCAGCCGAGCAGCTGATAGGCAAGGGTGCCGATAGGAGTATCATAAACGATGCTGTTTTTGGGACGGCGCAAACGCAATGCTGCAAACAAATCATTGCCACCGATACGCAAGGCAAATACAGGCTGGCTAAAAGCTTCTTTAAAACCAATGGCCAATTCCTGATTATGATGCGGATTAAATAACGCTGCGGTTTCAAGCGTTGGCATCAATAGTTGCTCAGTACTCAGATTTTGACAGGCCATACGCCAATTGGATAGGCTATACATATCGACTTTTGGCATGACAAAGCCATCAATCAAATCGATATGGGCAAAACCTGAGAGCTGCTCTAACATCGCTGGATGACGCGGGCGTATAAATACCAGCGGGCGTGTTGGTTGCTCAATCTGAATGTCGGCATGTTTTGATGGGTCATTGATGCTATCGACATGCGTCGCCCATGTATGCAGCAACGTTTGCAAGCGCTCAAGTGCCAGCTCAACATCATTATGGCTGACGGCATCTTCTAGGCAGATGATAATACTATTAATCGTTGGTAATTTATCACGCTTAATGACTTGCCAAATATCTTGGCGAGTTGCTGGCATGTATAGGCTAGCCCCCAACTGATACGGGTGATGCGCATGTGGTTTGAGCATCGCATGACGCTCAGTAATGAGGTGAGCGTAAGACTGGGTGTTTTGATAAAGAGTAGACTCGTTGTTTTGCATATCTGACATAATTGGCATCATCAATAGTGATAAGTGAATGGGTATAAAATCTAAGAAGTATCATCAAGTGGTATGGCTCAGCAGCAATGATTGCAAACCCAAAAATATGTTTGGTAATGTCAAATTCGTTTAGCCGACAAGAAATATTACTTGTACTTTTTTCTTTTGCTGCTTTGATTTTGAGATGGGTCTGATTTATAAAAACCGCGAGTGTAGCAATGATTAATGGTCTTTGCTACGTTGCTTGATAAGCGTGATGGCTTGATAGGGATGTATTTTATCACCTAATACACTAACAATGATATTTCGCTGGGCACATAAATGTCTTAGCAGTATGGTATCAGGATGATCAGCGCTGGCTAACAGTATGCGTTCAGGGTCACGGCGCAATATCGCCCGTGTTGCCTCTGCAATCGTTGGCTTAATGCGGTTACGATTGCTGATATCGTAGTCTGCTGCCAGCTTGTCGATTAAAGCAGCTGTCTGATAGCGCGGCTGCTGAAACGTCGGCAAGCACGGCAAAGATGGGGCTAATGCACGGCGCGCTGCATCGATATGAGCGATGAAAGCTAAGCTATGGTCTACCTCAATTAAGTTATCATAAAACACGCTGCGGTGTAGCCCCAATGCTGGCTCAGTATATAAGCTACGTGATATAAGCCCCGAAACCGTACTATTTAATAGCCCTGAGGGAATCAGCCAGTCATCAATGCTAGCTGCAAGCCAAGCAACGCCAGCTGGATCAGCGAGCGTTAATAAGGGAATAACATCTGCCCCTTGATGAAAGATATTGGCAAAGTTTGCATGGCTAGGATCGCTAAATTTTTCTAAACTATGAGCAAGCTCTTGATAAATCGCGCCTTTGCCTGTCCAGCCATCAACAAATACGATAGGACTGTGTGGATGAGCGTTCAATATCATCTGTAACGCAACTGGATCAAGTCCGCGGTCGCGAATGATGCTGATACCATAATGCACACTCGGCAAAGCATAGCCGCTATTAACATCTGCTAATGCGCGTTGCAACAAGACGCCAATAGGCAAACCTGCGCGCACCAAGCTGACTAAAACTAATGGACGTTCAGTATTAACGGTATTTTCATTTCGAAATTTTTGAAAAATATGATGTAACGTATAAGCCAAATTAGCAATATCAGTCGCCGTTCTCGTAGTGCCTTGCTCTAATGCTTGCGTGTATAGCTGCTCATGCATAGCAGTAGGCGCTTGCTCCAAGGTCAACATATCAGAATAATGACGTTGCCCACTTTGAATAAGTGCTTCTTTTTGACTGACTGGCACATCGGCGACCGCGTTTTTAGCGACTATATCGAGCAGTACGGTCACATCACTGGCAAGATAGCTGCCTGAGCCATATGCTTCTAATTTTTGAACATTAGGGTTCGTTATATGATGGGTCATAAAATAATTTCTACTTCTATAAACGGCGGCGATTATTGTTTTTATTTAGGAGGGATTAAGTGTTTAGAATGATTGAGAGCTAAGTCGTTCATGTAACTGACCATGATTGGGCATACCATACCAGTCAAGCAGCTGTAAAAATGGTAAATCTGCCAAACTGTCACCAAAGCCAAAGCTTGGTCGTTGACTGTCTAAATGATTAGCTAACAAGAACTGTACCGCATGGCGCTTATGAACTGCGTGCGGCAATATCGCTAGATTATTCGCATTCACGTGCACATAAAAATCCTGCTCAAAGTCTCGTATTAACGTTGGCAGTTTTGCAGCGAGATCTACTAATGCTTGATGGTCTTTTTGCGCATGTTTGATAGCCAGATAAATGGTTAATTCTCTATCATTAGCGCCATTACTAAAGCTATCGATATGCGGTGTAAAGACCAGCTGGCTACTGTCATTTTTGCTGTGATTTGCGAATAGCTGGCTCAGCTGCTGCAATTTTTCTTGCAATGGCGCAAGCTTACTATACATATGCTGTTGCCACTGGGCTTGTAACATACCGTCTTTGTCAAGAATAATCGCGCCATGAGTCAAAACTTGCCAGCTATCAAAAGGCAGTTTAACACGCTGGATTTCACTACGGTCACGTGCCGTCACTACGATTAGATCAGTGCTAGCAAGTAGCCAGTTAAACAACGTGGCTTGGCGCTGACTCATAAAACTTAATGGCTCGCCTTGTTTGTCAACGGTTGCGCAAATTAAATTTTCAGCTTCAGTAGTTGGCAAATCCCATACGTCAATTTTACGCTGAGTTTGAAAGAGCGTATCGTCCAAATCCATCAGCGCGTAAGGCTTAACGATATCAGGATTGGCTTGAAAGAATGGGCTGGTCATAAAGGTGTCCGTAAGGGTTGAATGTGAAAAGCAGAGCGGGATTTAGAGGATAGTTGTAAGAGGACAGTTCTTATAAAATAATTTACAGCGTCGGACTCACCACCAATACATTCTCTAAACCTTTCCACATAGCATCAACGCTATCAGCGGACGTTTCCACACACAAGACAATCAAATCCCAATCGCTAGGTGCAACGTTATACGCAAAGTTGGTCATACCAAGTCCATAATTATCATTAAAACTTAGCATCGAGGTAATTGCGCCACCAAGCGCAATCGGTGAGCGGGTTAACGCACTAAAATTAACCGTATTCTTACTATTCTCTATATGCGTATGTTGCGCAAGCCATTCCGCCAATAAAAACGGCAACCAAACAAACTCATTACTGCCCAATACTAAGATACGCTGTGGCAACTGTTCTTTATCAAACGGCTCTTTCTCAGGTTGAGCTTGCTTGTTAAAAGCGTTAAAGGCAGTTTGAAACTTCAAAAGATAATCATCAAAACCATCTATACTATCTAGGGTCGGGAAGCGTCCCCAATTGCCAGTATTACCTAGCGCTTGACTGCCTGCTTCAGTTGTATCGACCGACGGCATCGTTATCGGTTCGGGATTGGGCGCATCCGTCCAAGTCCATGCACCAGACAGTAGATGATGACGTTGAAAGTGGATATTGGGCAGGCGTTTTGCGATTTGATCAGACACAGCTTCATTGGCATCGGCTGCATTCTGATTCTGGTTTAAAGACCAATCAACCAAAGTGGTAAGATGTACTTGCTCTAGTTGGTCAAGTCCTGCGTTACGAAGGGCAGTGACGACATTGACGCAAGTATTGCCCGTCGATGCTTCATCATCCACCATAATCAAGGTCTTGCTCGCTAGTAATTGCGCTTGGGTCGCTGTATCTGCACTTTGATAAATGAGATGCTGGCTGGCATGACTGTGGTCTTCGCTGAAAGTGGTTAATAAAGAGTCGCTGCTACTGTCCTTATTGTCATCATGTTGCGCATGACGCGTAGAGTTCAATAGTAAGGCATTGGAATAACGCGTTTGCAGCGCTTGGTGCACACCGGCAGATAAGCCAACCGCCGTCTCTGCCATACCGATGACTAAAATCGGCTCAGGCAAATCGCTAGGAACCAAATTCGCCAAGTCAGTAAAAGCATGACGCATGGTACTAGGAGCCACTGGAACATGACGACCTAATACTTTTGAGACAAACAAAAAGGCACGTTTTGGGTTAATGCGTTGTGCAAAGCCAAGTAAGTCTTCTAATTGATAATCGTTACTTGGTTCTGCCCCATTTCTCGTAGTGGCTGAATTGGTTTGATAGGTTAAATCAAGATTGCCGCGTGGTAGGGTAATGGTCGTGCTGTGTTGCTTATTTAACATTCATATTCCTTTGGACTTTCTTTTATATATAGTTACGTGTACTTCCTAACCTTCACAACCTACTAACCACAAAGCACCGCGACTTTGTTTGCTTAATTGCGGCGTAGTCAGCGGCGCAGCTGTCGTGCGTGACATGCCATATGAGCCAGATGAATTATCTAAACTGATTCCGGCGCTCGCGAGTAGGGCGGATAATAACTGAAATTTCACTGCATAGTTCATATTTTGTGCATGCTCATGGACGAGGCTGGACGTTACCATGCCGATAACTTCGCCAGTCGGCAGTAATAAAGGGCTGCCACTAGAGCCTGGCTGAATAGGCGCAGTAAATTGCAGATAGCGAATATCATCGCCAAACCCTGTCAGTCCTGAGATGCAGCCTTGCGTTACTTGTAATTGGCTACTCAATCCTGATAACGGAAATCCTAAGGTGGTGATGGTTTCACCCAAATTATCAGTACAACGCTGTGCTAAGGGTAAATAACTTGGCAGCGGCTCGATTACTCTAATAATGGCTGAATCACTACCGATATCGCTGAGTACCACTTGCGCTTCACGATCGGGCTGCCCTTGCTGACGCACACCAATCATCGCCGCCGATTCAATGACATGATAACAAGTCAGTAAATGATAGGGATCGATAGCAAACGCTGTCCCTGTCCAAGTTTCACCAGACTGAACTTGTCTGGGCGGACGTGCGTCACTGTTAGGATAACCTTGCTGCTGTGCGCGCTGGGCATCTTGGATAAGGGCATGCGTATCTGGCGGACGCATATCAAGGCTCACTTGTACATGATGCTCAAGACTTGCCAGTCCTTGGGTGGAGCTTTCACCAAGGGCGCGGCATTTGAATTGTCCATTGCGTCGGTATATCTCTAATATGATCGCTGCTTTGACATGGCGCTCACTTGCGGTAAATTCATAGCAAATATCGCCCTCATTGAGGGTTAAGTTTACTTTGCTCAATTCAACGGCAGGTAAGTTTAGGCTTGGCTCATGATAAACATAAGCAATCAGTTGTAAAAAGCTTGCACCTTGTTTATCAAACAATGCAGGCAAATCCAATTGCCATGCATTTGGATCATCTTTGCTATTGAGCTGCGCCCATTCCTTCGGTTCATGAAGATAAGCAGGACTACAAGCGGCTTTTCGATGCTCATCCAAAGGCAGCCATAGTAGCCCAAGCTGCTCGCCAAACTTTGACTGATCTGTCGTTGCAAAGGCGACCGAACAATTCGCTGTCGCGATGACCGTATTTGCCCCTAACACTAACGTGGTTTGTGCTGTCATCGTTTGCCTCTTATTGAATATATTCGGTTGCCATGGATGTATTATTGTCGATTCGTTGCCGTCAGCTTTTTATATTATTATTTTGACTTATTCAGTGATGTCTTCTTCAACCTTTACACCGACCATAATAGAGCGTACTTGGCAGGGGGTTATTTGTTGCGCGATATCAGCCAGTATCGGTTTATCGGTTAAGCCTAGCCAATAAGCAAATCCAACTTGGGTTAAATCCACACCGCTGTGGGTGGTGTAATCAATGCCACCAGAAGGGCGGCTATTAATCTCAAGCACACGGTGCTGACCGTCATCATCAGCTTTGGTTTGCACACTGACGATGCCATCGCAGCCAAAGGCTTTAATCAGTGGGATGACGACATCCATGACCGCTTGCTCGTAGCCGATATGCTGGATTTTCCCCGTTTTATAACGGGTGACGGCAGCCAGCACTTCGCCATATTCACAGACGACATCGATAGAGTACTCTTGCCCTGACAAATAAGGCATTAGCAGCATAGGAATAGGGCGCTCATGCACCATTAGGCTGTTTGCATAGGCATTGATAAATTGCGTGGTATTGATTTTTTTCTCTTCGGTAAAGTATAAATGCTCAAAGCTATCGTACAGTTCCCCATCATTTTTGGCTAAATCTAGTCGCCAAAATCCTTGTGCAAAGATACCCGTGACCGGTTTGACACATAACGGCTGATCACCATGCATGTCAAGTAACGCTTCAAGCTCTGCGACATTATCAAAGCGCCACGCCTCGGCAACGGGAATATCATGCTGATGACACTGCTGCATAAAGGCAAACTTATCATCTATTACTTCTAACGCTGCCCCACTCGTTGCACCCGTCAATAAACGAATACCAGCCGCGTCAAACGCCTCACGGTGGGCTTCGTAATCAATACCATTGCGCCCAGTGAGCAATACTTTTACGTTGTTTTTCTGCGCTTGTTCTAACACAAACTGCCACCGCGGCATCAATGGCTCAACAGATTCGAGCACGACTTGCTCATCGTTCTCTGCGGTGCTAGTAGAAGGCTCGCGGTAAACGCTGTCAGCAAATTCAAAAATCTCAGGTCTATTGTGGCGATGTGAAGCGATAATGTTGAACGGAGTATCAGCGTGATTTTTTAGGGTTTGCAGGCTGGCTAACATATCACGCTGGCTTGACTGACCTTCAGCTAACCAAACGGCAGGTGATGCGGCAGTTGATGTTATATGATCGTTATCGTTAGCAGGGGTTTTCATAATTCTCTCAGCATTATCGTAGGTTTTAGATATAATTGAATAATTCACTATCGTCATCGCAACACCATCAGGAATATAAGCAAGCCTCAAACAGCAATAAAAAAACAAGCCGTAATATTGCTAATAGTAGGGGCTATTATATACAAATGCTAAGCGTTATAAATGCTGCTGACAAAATAGCATGAAGGATTTGTAAAAATATTTTTTAGGGTCATTGGCACGCTATTGAACGGTCGTAAGCTTTAAATATCAGCGGCCATCCATGCTACTATATGACAATTATTAGCATAACAAACACACGCACATAATAAATAATTCAAAGGATGTATGATGAGCCAAATCCAACCCCAACAACTGATTGCTGGTGCCAATGCGCCACTGCCAACAGATCATATTAGCATTCGTATTTTAAGCCAAAGTGCGGTCGATTGCGCGGCATATCGCCTGACAACGGACGGTAAAGTACGCGGTGATGGTGACATGATATTTTATGGGCAGACACGTAGCGATGATGGCAGTGTGAGTTTCCGTGGTCATGATAGCGATGGGTTTTTTGATATTAATTTACCGGCGCAGCCTGCAAATATCGAGAAGATAGCATTAGCGTTTTCTAGCGCGCAGACGCTTGCGCAAGTTGGCGATGTCGATATTCAGGTATTGCAAGGCAGCCAAGTGCTGATGACTTGCCAACTAAGGGCAGCCGGACGTAATGAAAAAGCCATTATTTTAGCGGAATGTTATCGCCGCCAAGGTAGCTGGAAGTTTCGTTTTATTGCCCAAGGTTTTGAAGGTGGTTTAAAACCTTTGTCTGAGCATTTTGGTGTAGAGATTGCTGATGAAGCACCCTCTCAAAGCCCTGTACAAGACCAGTCACAAGGTCAAGCTCAACCCATCAATACGCAGAAAGCAGGTAGTGCACCTCAAACAAGCACGCCGCCGCCAATTCCTACAGCTTCTCCAAATCCGCCAATTAACCTAAGCAAAATTACTTTAACCAAAAATCAGTCTAGCATCAACCTAAAGAAACGTGATGACTTTGGTAAAATCTCTGTTAACTTAAACTGGAATCAAAATCCGACTGCCAATCAGCAAGCACACAAAAAAGGCTTGTTAGGCGATCTTTTCAAACAACATAAAGCGGGCGGTATTGACCTTGATGTTGGGGCGATGATTCATTTGAAAAATGGTGAAAAAACCTTGATTCAGGCATTGGGTAATCGCTTTGGTAGCTTAACATCAGCGCCTTACGTGTGTTTGCGTGCTGATGATAGAACGGGACAGGTGAGCGGCGGTGAGTGGCTAGATATCAACGGTCAGCAGTGGTCGCAGATAGAAGAGGTCTTTATTTTCGCTTTCATTTATGAAGGTGCGCCTAACTGGGCGAAAACCGATGGTGTCGTGACCATTCATGTGCCCGACCAACCCCCGATTGAAACGCGTTTGACAGAAGGTACGGGTAATCTACCAATGTGTGCCATCGCGCGTTTGGTCAACCAGCAAGGTAGCATCAACGTCGAGCGTATCAATCAATACTTCAAAGGGCATCAAGAGATGGACAAAGCCTTTAATTGGGGCTTTAGCTGGAAACGTGGTAGTAAATAACCGCTTTAAGAGTATTCTGTAATGTAAAAAAGCCAGCCCATCTATTATTAGATGGGCTGGCTTTTTTCAATGACGTTGTTTCAATGTTTTACTTTAACGGATGAAAGCTAATCTAGATAAAGCCTTGAATCCATTACGCATGCGGTGTAATAGCAGGCATCAAATCATGGAAGGTGCGACCAGAAGCCGTTTCACCGATAGCATGCATTTTCCACTCATTATTATGGCGATAGACTTTTGCCATAATCATCGCCGTATGCCCACCTTGCGCTGATAAATTGTAGCGCGCGACTTCCTGATTGTTATTGGCATTGACGATGCGGCAAAATGCATTTTCTACTGTTTCAAAGGTTTGACCAGTGAAACTATTGACCGTAAATACGAGAGAGACGACATTGGCAGGGATTTTTGAAAGATCGACATTGATAACTTCGTCGTCACCATCGCCGTCACCAGTGCGGTTATCACCAGTATGGACGATACTGCCATCTTTTGATTTCAGCTGACTGAACCAAATCGCATCGATGGCTTGTTTATTGGTATCAAACATTATGCACGAGGCATCTAAGTCAATCGAGTCGCCGCCGCTACCACCACCGAATAATTTGCCCAAGAACCCACCTTTTTTCTCTTGTGGTCCTTGCGCCACGTCCCAGCCTAGACCCAGTTTTACTTGGGTAAGCTCGCCGCCCGCTTCTTTGCTTAGGGAGATTTTCTGACCTTTTTGTAAGCTAACTGCCATTTGATTATCCTTATAATAGTTATTTGAAAATTATAGTTGGGTAAAAATCATAGTTGTTTTAAAAGCGCTATAAAATATTGCCAAGTAAGCCGCTATTGCCGCCGCGACCGCCTGAGCTAGTCCCTAAGACGCTTTGTAGCCAGCCTTGGTAGCTATCACGATTACGAGAGCAGATAATGACTTTGCCTGAGCCTGAGAAGTTTAAAACCATACCTTCGCCACTGGTGACCGAATTGATAATATTGCCCATGAAGCCTTTTTTCTTACTAGTAGCGACTGAGAGTTTGTATTCCAAACGCGAGTCCCAACAGACCACATGACCGTTATCAATGATGACGTCTTTACCAGGTTCGACATCAATCTCAAACAATGAGCCGAAACCCGATACCACTACCTGACCTTGACCTTGCGTCTGCATCACCATAAAGCCGCCAGTATCACCAAAGACGGCGCCACCTAGATTACGTTGAATCTTAGCCTTCACATCGACACCCGTTTGCGCCGCGACAAATGCGCCATCGCTTAAAGTATATTGCTGCGCACCGCAATCAATGATTTGCATATCACCGTCGAGCGTTGGCGCAAGTAAACAATCGCCTTCACCGTTCACGGCTTCAATCTGCTGTTGAAACAAGGATTCATCATTGGCAAAACGGCGCATAAGTGATTGCATCAGACCGCCTTGCAGCTTACCTTTTAGCTCAAGGTTTGATTCCATCATCACCATTGCATTGGCTTCACAATAGATGGAGTCGCCTTTTTTGAGGTTACAATGAAGAAATGGTTCAATGGTACCGATCAAGCTAAATGTGGCGGTCATAGGGTGCGAATCCTTATATCAGTATTCTATATGTTTGTAAGTCATGTCTGTAAGTCGGCTTAACCATAGATTTTCGCTAGCCTATTACTTTTAAAGCCATCAAATGCGATAGTAGGGCACACTTGATGGCTTTTCGGGCTTATATTATTAGCGCTAAATGTTAGTCAGCTCTTAAACATTAACGCCATAAGAAGCCGCTAATGGTCCAAGACCACCGCTGAAGCCTTGACCAACGGCACGGAATTTCCAGTCACCACTATGGCGATACAATTCACCAAAAATCATCGCAGTTTCGGTACTACCGTCTTCTGATAAGTCATAACGTGCGATTTCAGCATCGCCATTGTCATTAACAACACGGATGTAAGCGTCACCCACTTGACCAAAGTTTTGATTGCGGCTTTGACCTTCATAAATAATCGCACAGATAGCGACTTTGCTCACGTCAGCTGGAATGCTAGCAAGATTGATTTTGATTTTTTCATCATCGCCGTCGCCTTCACCAGTACGGTTATCACCTGTGTGCTCAACCGCGCCATTGTCTGACTTTAAGTTGTTAAAAAAGATGAAATCTTGGTCATTACGTACTTTGCCTGCTTCATTGACCAAAAAGCCAATTGCATCTAAGTCAAACTCTTGACCGTCAGTAGCACGTGGATCCCAGCCAAGACCGACTGTAATATTGGTTAAACCCGGCGCTTCTTTTGATAAGTTTACGTTGCCGCCTTTTGTTAAGCTAATAGCCATATAAATATCCTTTTGATTAATAATTGAGTGGATTGAATGATAAAAAAAATAAACTAAAATAGTGCAGTGGTCGATATATAAATGTAAACAATGAATAAATTTACTCGTATGCCACGCCCTGCATATCATTACGATTTACTATACTAAGCGATTGCTTACTAAGCAAGGCGTATTTTGTGTGATTACGATATGATTACTAAGGGACATATCAATGCTGCAAGTCTGATACTTTTTAACCGTCCGAGCAACAGTCGTTAAGGTGTTGTTATCAAAAAGTAAATTAGATCGTCAGGCAGTGCAACATAAAAAAGCACTTATTCAACGGGTATCAAATAAGTGCTTTAAAGCAAAAACGGGTCATACCAACTGCTTTGGTACAACCCGTCTATTTTTAAACTAACTTTATCTATCCACTTTATACTATTTGATATTAAAAATTTTTGCTTGGGTTTTTAACATCGAACGAGCATCAAGTAATTGATTTGGCTTCTCGCTTACGATAATTGAGTGAAGCGACAAACGCCCAACCAATAAAGGTAATACCAATCAGACCAGTGATAAGCTCTGGTACATGGAATTTCACTGATAGCAACATGATGATAGCTAAAGCACCGATAGCATAATGCGCGCCATGCTCAAGATAGACATATTCATCAAGGGTGCCTTTGTCGACCAAGAAGATAGTCATCGAACGTACGAACATCGCACCAATAGCCAGACCTAGCATGATTACGATTACGTCATTAGTAATCGCAAATGCGCCAATCACGCCATCGAAACTGAATGAGGCATCAAGGACTTCTAGATATAAGAAACCGATAATACCACCTTTCATAATCGCGCTAGTTGCAGCACCAGTACTATTACCTTGAGCATCTAATTCTTCTTCAAGGTCACCCTCTAACATACCAGAGACCACTTGTACGCCAAGGTAAACTAAGATACCCCATACGCCAGCGATTAGAACCGCAGCTGATTGCTCAGGCTTGGCAAATGATACGGCAATCATCAAGACGATAAGCGCGACAAACACGCTCATGGCATCGACTTTGCCTAATTTTGCCAGACGGCTCTCAAGCCAATCGAACCAGTGTACTTCTTTTTCATCAAAGATGAAGTTTAAGAAGACGAGCAACAAGAAAATACCACCAAATGCTGAGATTTCGGCATGATGCGCCAATAGTCTGGCTGAGTATTCTTTAGGATCGTTCAATGCCAAATCTATAACTTGCATCATACCAAGATCAGCGGTAACCGCGACGATGACAATAGGGAATACCAAACGCATACCAAAGACGGCGATTAAAATACCTACCGTTAAAAATATCTTTTTCCAAAAATCGTCCCAGCCCTTAAGGACTGAGGCGTTGACCACCGCATTATCAAACGATAATGAAATCTCCATGACGGCCAAAATAGCGGTAATAGATAGGGTGGTTATCATACCGCCCATACCGCCATGTGAATATCCCCACCATGCCGCGACCGCTAGGGCGATGGCTGTGAAAATAAAGTCTAAATAAAAATGTCTCATGACACATCCTGTCTGGTTGCATAAAGCTAAGGTCGGCCTACTATAGGCGCAAACCACAAAAAAAGCGGTTATCGCTAACCACTTTTTTTGCATAATTCTAAACGAAACATAAAGCATTACTAGTCATTTAGCTATGAATAATTGTGACTATTTTGCAACCATATTTTACAGCCATTATCATTGCTAATGGTGAGTACAAATAGAGGGCTAATACTTGCTTTATATTTTGAGTTTAATGGTCATATAGTAGTCTAAGCATGAATAAGTTATCACATTAGATAACAACGCCATACTGTTGACACATGGCTTGCAAGCCGCCTGAATAGCCTTGACCAACGGCGCGGAATTTCCATTCACCGTTGTGACGATAGACTTCGCCAAATACCATTGCTGTTTCAACAGAGTAATCTTCTGCCAAATCAAAACGTACCACTTCAGTACCTGTCTCTTCATTCACGACACGAATAAAGGCATTGGCAACTTGACCAAAGTTTTGACTACGAGCCGCCGCATCATGAATAGTAACAGTGACGACAATTTTATCCACATCAGCTGGGACTTGGGTGAGGTTTACTTTGACGACTTCATCATCTCCATCACCTTCGCCAGTGCGGTTATCACCAGTATGCTCAACCGCGCCATTATCAGACTTAAGCTGGTTATAGAAAATGAAGTCATGGTCGCCGCGTACTTTACCTGCCGTATTCAGTAAAAACACACTGGCATCAAGATCAAACTCAGCACCAGAAGTTGCGCGTTCATCCCAACCTAGACCGATAAGTAACTTCGTTAAATTTGGGTCAGTCTTGGTGAGCGATAAGTTACCGCCTTTATTAAGTGATAATGCCATGGTGTTATCCTTGTTATTAGAGTGATTAAGGGTTTGATAGTTAAGTTATATAAATAAAAACAATCGCAATAGTGGGATTAAAGCGCTCGTAAATATACGCTTCACGGTTGCTTAGCTATTACTTAGCTATTACTTAGCTATTACTTAGTGACGCTCTATCATAGCAACAAAAAATGACCCAATCAAAGCCGATTGGGTCATTGTTATGTGTACGACAAGACTGACTATAAAAGATGGCGTCTAAATGCGGTAGTTAACCTTTATATCCATCTATAAACCTAAATTATCATCCCTGACGATGACGAATCTCAAAACTTTGATGAATAGGTTTTTTAATATCAAAATCAAAACCAATGGTTTTTTGCGTGATATCGACAATATCATAACGCTCAGTTAGCTGCTCATCGAGCTCAAAGCGGGTAAAGTTATTTGAAAAATACAAAATCCCGTCAGAGGTCAAGCGGTTCATCGCACGATTAATGAGGGCAGAGTGGTCGCGCTGCACATCAAAGGTACCTTGGAACTTTTTCGAATTCGAAAAAGTCGGTGGATCGATAAAGATGACATCAAATTGTTCAGTATTGTCTTTAATCCATTCAAAGATATCGGCTGCGACGAATTGATATTTATTGCGGCTAACGTCCAGACCATTTAATACAAAGTTCTGCTTGCCCCAGTCTAGATAGTTCTGTGACAAGTCAACGCTGGTGACTTTTTTCGCGCCAGCAAGCGCCGCATGCACACTTGCAGTACAGGTATAAGCAAATAAGTTCAGTACGGATTTATTACGACTGTTGTCTTTGATACGGGCACGCATATTACGGTGATCAATGAACAAACCCGTATCTAAATAGTCCGTAAAGTTGACGTAAAAATAAGCACCATCTTCACGTGCAACATGAAATTTACCACGCTTTTCTGTGGTGTTTTGTTTGCTATATTGGTCATTACCAGACTGGCGTGCACGGGTTTTGATAAATATTTGTTCACGGTTAATACCAAAAACTTCACGAATACCCATTAATGCCAAGTTGAAGCGTTTTTTAGCCGTCTCAGGTGGAATGGTTTTTGGTGGCGCATATTCTTGCACGTGCACATAGTCGCCATATAAATCGACGGCGACTTTGAAGTCGGGCAAGTCAGCATTGTAAACGCGCAAATTACTAACCTTGTCTTTTTTAGCCAACTTCTTCAGCTTGGACAGGTTTTTTTGCAAGCGGTTGATAAAGTCTTGTCCCTCTTCCACTTCAATCTCACGTTTTTCGAAGCGACTAACGAGATTGCCCGTTTGTCCCGCAATCAACGTGCCATAGCGGAAATAAACGGTGATAGCACCATTATGACAGCGTAAGGTTTTTGGTTCTTTGATAGGTAAGATATCAACTTGCTCAACATTAGATGCCAATATGCCAAGCATCGGGTCGATGCCGCTACCAGCAAAGCTGTCTTGCAAAATAAGCCCAATCGCCTGATATAACGGCTTAATCATCTCTTCGTCACCCAAACGCTCACCATAAGGTGGGTTGGTGATGATTAGAGGATTGTTCAATCGACCGTCATCGACTAGTGGCTTCAGAATAGTGCTCAGTTGGTCAAGCGCACGCGTCTCAAGATCAAGCAGTGGTAGTAAATCTTGCAAACCTGCGGCAATCAGGTTTTTCTCTGTTGCTAAAATCGCGCCGCTATCGGCATCAAAACCCAAAATCAGCGGTAATGTATCTGGTTGCTCATTGGCAATTGCTAAGGCTTCGCGGAAACGTGTCTGGGCATCATCGATCATCTGTTGCCATAAGGCATCGTCATGATGCTGCCATTGGTAAAAACCAAATTGATTGGCGGCTTTATCGATACCCACAGCATAATCGCAATGCATGAGTAGTGCTTCAATAATAAAGGTGCCAGACCCACACATTGGGTCAATTAGCGCATTATAAAAAGGTGCATTGCCAGCTTCATTTTTCTTGTGCCAGCCTGCACTATATAGTAGAGCCGCTGCCAAGTTTTCTTTGAGTGGCGCTTCAGTCATTGCCACACGATAACCACGGCGATGCAAACTGGTACCTGATAAATCCAAATACAGCTCAGCTTGCTTATCATTCACGGTTGCAAATATAGAAAAGTCTGGATTTTTACTATCGACGTTAGGACGGCTGTCGTAAACTTCATTGAACGTATCTGCAATCGCATCTTTGATACGTAGCATCGCAAACTGTTGACTGACGGCGACACGCTTGTCGACCGACAGACGAATGGCAAAGGTTTGCTCTAAACTAAACTGCTCAATCCAATTGACCGATTTTGCCAAGCCATAAAGTTGCTCAGCCACATCGTATTCGGCATTGATGTTTTTGCGTTTAATGAGCATTAATACCCGCGAGGCGACACGTGACCACAAACAAATACTATATAAGTCACTCAAAGTACCAGTAACTGCCAGACGGCCTGTACTTTTGATTTCACTTGCAATACCAAAACTTGTCAGCTCAGTTTGGAGTGGTGCCTCAAGCCCATCGGCACAGGTGATAATAAGGTCAAGCGACAATTCTGGTGAAGCTGCTGTTAGAGGTGCGGGCGCGGTTGTTTCGGTCATACGGATACCTGTGGGCTAAATTGATAAGTAATGCACATCATAAAATAAGATGTTTAACCGCCGATTTTACCATAATTCAAGGCAGGATGGTTTAAAGTGGTGGTGTTTATCAAAGAGAGATTCAGCAATGTCATCTTTCACAAAATCATGCTTATCATACTAAAGATGAAAACCTTAAGCCTAAAAATTGTGGGATAAATTGCTCAAGAGATAAATAATATAATGAGCTTATTTATCCGTTTTGCTCAGTGGTGGTGTTTCTGACACGACCTGCGTTGTAGTCGCAAAAGGTTTAGTGGCAATAGGATAATCCACATCCTTTGGCATCAGCAGACGCATATGAGGATAAGGAGTAGAAATATTAGCGGCATCAAAGGCACGCTTGATATCTTCTTTTAGACCTTCTTTAATTTTGGGCATGCGCGCGACAGCGGCAGGCTTGACCCAAAAACGCACTATAAAGAACACTCCGTATTCACCAATTTCATCCACGGTGGCCGAGGTTTCAGGACGGCTGAGTACCACATCGGTGTCAGTAAGCACCTGCAAAATTTCCTTGCGGGCAGTATCGACATCATCTTCAAAGGCGATACGCACACGAATATCGAAACGTATGAAGTTCTTGGAGGTTAAATTGGTCACCTCAGAGGAGGCCACGTTAGAGTTGGGAATAATGACGGTGATGTTGTCTCGCGTCAAAATATGGGTGGTGCGTAACGCAATGAGTACGACGCGACCCTCGTTGTCATTGATATGAATCCAGTCGCCAACCTGAAAAGATTGTTCGAGTAAAATGGTAATACCTGCAATGAAATTAGCAAGCGTTGACTGGGCAGCAAAACCGACTGCCAAACCCACAATCCCTAAACCTGCGACCAATGAGACGATATCGAAACCAAATTGCGCCATGACGCTGGCAAGTCCGAGTACCAATAGCAGCACTGACAAGATGTTTTGAAGCAGCTGCTCTATAGAAGCATTGAGACCATAATGCTGTAACACCTTATGGATAATCTGTCCAGATGACGCCCAAAGTACATAATAAATACCCGCCCATGTACTGGCTTTTGCAGTAGCTTTGATAGTCTCTGGTTCAAAATAAATCTGACTCATAATGGCAATCAAGCTGGCAACTATCCAGATATAACGCAAGACTGAACGGACAATCTTAGTACGGCGCTCATTCAGGCGGATTTTTGTCCTACTTTGCTTAAGGATATAAATGGCAAGCCAATAAAAAAATCCCAACACTGCCAGCAGTATTAGGATTTTGATGGCAGTACTAGCGAGCTCTACCGCTTGAGACGACCAATCAAGTGACTCTTCATCGACAGAGCCGCCAAGCGCAAGGTAGAGGCTAGTATGCAGGTCACGAACAATCTCTTTAAAAAAATCAGTAATACTAGCGATTGCCATTTTTTGGTCCATGCAGAGTTTTTAAAGTACCTCAAGTCGTCAGTGCTACCAAACACAACATGAGTGATGATTAATACGACACATCCTTGTTTTGAAAGTGTAGCTGAGCTGATGCTTAAAAGCTATCTTCCTGTGTGTCTTGGTACTGATAAGGTATTGCCATTTTGTGTTGAACATCGCGTAATGCGGTACGTAAGCCCTCTAATATCGTAGGATGATAAAAAGGCGTATCGAGCATGGCCTTAACACTCAAATCATTGGTAATCGCTGCCGCTAAAATGTGTCCGATATACTCGGCATCAGGACCCACCATACTAGCGCCTAAGATTCTATCAGTTTTTTTACAGCCATAGATATGTAGCAGGCCACAGTTGACGCCCATCACGCGACTACGGCCTTGATTGTCGAAGCTGACGCTACCGATGACATATTCTAAGTTTGTATCCTGTTGAATGTCTGGTAGAGACATGCCGACGTTAACGATTTGTGGTGAACAAAAAACAATCGAGAAGGGCGTGGCGGGCGGGCGAATATGAGCGGCGTCTTCATTCTCGCAGACCATACTTCCAGCGCTATAGCCTTCATCACTGGCCACATGCAATAGTGGAAGGTTGGCGTTAGCATCACCAACGATATAGACATCTAAATCACCAATCTGACCTGTTTTTTTATTCAAGTGCTTTGGACGGTCTTTGTCGTCAAGCTCAACGCCTAAATGCTCAACTCCCAGCGGTTTGATATTATTGCGGCGACCAGTCGCAACCAGTACATACTCACCTTGCCATTGTTGCAACTCTCCAGCACTGTCTTCATAATCAATGAACGCGGCTGAATGGTCATTATCCGTGGCTGTTTGCACGCCGACATCGTTGATTTTGCTACCCAAATGCATGGTCAATTCGCGGCTTAAGCAATCGATAGCTTTGTTATTGATATCATCGTCTTTGAGACCTGCAACACGTTTGACACGATTAAACAAAGTTACTTCTACGCCTAAGCGTTTAAAGGCTTGCGCAAGCTCTAATCCGATAGCACCTGTACCGACGACGGCCATTGTTTTTGGTAAATTTGTGAGCTCAAAGATCGTATCAGAGGTGAGCATGGCGTCACCAAGCTTATCTGCCCAGCCATCTGGAATAAATGGAGAGCTGCCCGTGGCGATAATGATTTTGTCAGCGGCAATCAGCGCATCATTGACTTCAATGAATCCTTGGTTATTGATATGAGCGCGTCCTGAGATTTTTTTGTGATCAGGCCAGCTATCTACTTGAGCTTTGATGTAGCTAGCAAAATGAGCACGCTCGTCCCGAACGCGCTGCATGACTTGCTTGCCATCTATCTGGACAGTGGCATGGATGCCAAATTCAGCAGAGTGATTGGCTTCATACGCGCGATCAGCGGCGGCAATCAATAATTTACTTGGCATACAGCCGACCGCGATACAAGTGGTCGTCCAGAATCCATCGTTAATAATAACAACATCATCATGGGTTTTACTGGCTTGACGAAAAGCATTTTGCCCAGCAGTACCTGCACCGATAACGGCAACAGATACTTGGCGAGTAGCTTTGGATGCTGTGTTATCCGCTGCAGTATCGGATTGTTTATTCATATGATTCTCAAGTTATAAGATGTTTAGTATTCAGGGCTGTTTTTTAGATAAGTTTTTTAAGAGATTGCTCTAAAAAATTATTAAAAAACTACTTTTAGCCTCTGATATCCAGCGTTTATTGTAATGATTATTAGCGTCTATTTTAAAATGCTTTTTTATGACTCTTGGTTTTATTGGTTAAGGTGCTAAAGTTTCAAGCAAACGTTCAGTGTAGCCTTTGGCACGTAAATTTCGCTGAGCATGAGTGAGCGTGCCATCTTTGTCAAAGACAAAGGCTGAACGGACCAGCCCTAAGCTGATTTTTCCATACATATTTTTTTCTTTAATAACGTCAAAGTATTGGCATAATTTTTCGTCAGTATCGCTGATAAGGGCAATGTTTAAATCATATTTGGTGATGAATTTCTCATGAGATTCAACACTATCACGTGAGACGCCGATAATGTCATAGCCTAAATCATCAAACTCATGAAGATGAGCAGTAAATTCGGTTGCTTGAGTGGTACAGCCTGGCGTACTATCTTTTGGATAAAAGTACAGAATAAGCCCCTTATCAGTATTGGCAATCATCTCTTGGAGATTGATTTCATCATGGATAAAGTTGCCGGCAAGCTTTCGTACTATCGTCACTGGAAAGTCAGGTAAGGTTAGGTTTTCTGTGGTTGGTTTTGCCATTATAAAATCCTTATTCGTTTTTGTTTATGTCAGTACTTATATCAGTGCTTATGTCGATTGATAATCTATGCTGTGTGCTTATTATAAGCAGATTAGTAGCGATTCATAATCAGTTTTACACTTTGCGCCTGTATTGACAACAAAAAAGACTGGCAATAGCCAGTCTTTTGTATATCAAACGAGATGTGTATTATGCTGGTTTTTGTGGCTGTTTTAAATCTAAGCCAACAGTGCATTGCTGCAAATCTTTTTGCATTTTTTTGACGTAAGGCAGTCCAGACGGATCTTTTTTGTCTTGGGCATAGCTCTCAATCTCCCACATCTGACCGATAGTCATGTTGCTACGCACACCAATAGTGCAATTGCATAGTTTGGTCGCATCGCCTTTGTCAGCAACTTTATATTTGACCGCACCATTAACGCAGGTATTGATGTTATTTTGCTTAATATCGGCAGCGTTTGCTTGTGGCATCACAAAAATGGCAGCTAAAGCTAGGGGTAATAATGGCAACAACTTCATAAATATCCTCTTACGGGTAACATCAATTTTCTAAATTTTGTACTCAAAGTCAAGCAAAAGTACTCATAGTTCGTTGACTAATGTGGTTACTTATATCTTATGATAAATGCAATCGCTCATACCATAACAAGTATGTGAGTTAAAATACAACGGCGGTGTGCTGTGTTAATGCAAGCGAATGTTTCGCTAATGTTGATTGCTATCACGCTTTTATGCAAGTGCAATTCTATCATTAACTAAGATTGATAATGGGTTGGGTCAGTGATGCCCGCCTGAGCAAATCCTTGACGGCGTAAGGCACAGCTGTCACATACACCGCAAGCAAGTCCTTGTGCATCGGCTTGGTAGCAAGATATGGTTTGCCCATAATCGACGCCCAATGACAATCCAAGCTCAATGGTTTTTGCTTTTGACAGTTGCTGTAATGGTGTTTGAATGGATAAGTGATGACCGGTAACGCCTGCTTTGGTGGCAAGATTGGCCATATGCTCGAAGGCGGCAATATACTCTGGACGACAGTCGGGGTAGCCTGAGTAGTCGACTGAGCTGACGCCAATGACGATATGATTGGCATCGGTCACTTCAGCAACGGCTAGCGCATAAGACAAAAATATCGTATTACGCGCAGGCACATAGGTGTTGGGAATAGCGTCGTTATCAATCTCATCACGCTTTTTATTGGGGAACTTATCCGTATCGCCATCAGGAACAATCATACTGTGATCTGTCAGCGAAGAGCCACCAAGCTGAGCGATATCAATATCAATGATTCTATGATTGACCTCGGCAGTCTCAGCGATGGCTTTTGCCGCGACCAGTTCGCTATTGTGGCGTTGACCATAGTTAAAACTGACCGCAGTCACCGACGCATAACGTGCCTTGGCCCAATACAAACAAGTCACCGAATCAAGCCCACCTGACAGCAGCACAACGGCATTTTGGCTTTTATGCAGAGCATTTAAGTCAGTATCGAAGGCTTGATTATTAGAGGTACTTTGCGAAGTAACATTAGTCATAGTGGTATCTATTATTGGTTTGCGAAATGGGTTTGCGAAAAACGCCTATTTTAGCAAAAATACGCTCATTACAGAACCACGAAGCCATGATAAATACGATATGAAACCTTAATTAGCTCAAAAGAGAAATTTGTTTATAAAAGGGTGGAGCTATCAGCAGTGCTATGGTTGAATGTTCAGCATGCCCTAAGCTAAGCCATAAAAAAGACTGAATATTTAATCTGATAGTTTAATCTCATCTTTTCAATCTGTTAGCAAATTTTGTTATAATCGCTGCTTTTAAAGCCACTGTGCTATTACCTCCTTGCTAAAGGCTTTATCCTTCCATTTTTTAGCAAAATTCCCTTGTAAAGATATTGAGTAACTTATGACCGCAGCAACCTTGTTTACGCCACAAATTACGCCTGAAATCGATGATATGTCAGCTGATACAGGTTTGGATAATCATGCTTGGGACACTGATGGTGATAGTATGGAATATGAGGATGTTGCTGACGATCATACAAATGAAGACAGTATCGCCGCTGCACCGTCAACGTCTACTGAATCAGCAGAGTTCCGCAAACTACAAAAGAAGCTGCGTAGACAAGTCTCTTGGGCGATTCGTGATTTTAATATGATCGAAGACGGCGATGTGGTCATGGTCTGTGTTTCAGGTGGCAAAGACAGCTATACCTTGCTGGATATTTTACTATTACTCAAGCGTATCGCCCCGATTAACTTTGATATCGTCGCGGTCAATCTCGATCAAAAGCAACCCGGTTACCCTGAGGATATTTTGCCAGCGTATTTGAACGAGCAGGGCATTGCTCACTATATCTTAGAAAAAGACACTTATAGTATCGTTAAGAGCGTGGTGCCAGAAGGCAAAACTTATTGCTCGGCGTGTTCACGTCTGCGCCGCGGCTCGTTATACGGTTTTGCTAAGCAGATTGGCGCAACCAAAATTGCGCTGGGTCATCATCGCGATGATATGTTGGCGACTTTCTTTTTGAATTTATTTCATGGCGGCACTCTTAAATCGATGCCACCGAAATTGCTCAGTGATGACAAGCAAAACCTACTTATTCGCCCATTGGCTTATGTCGAAGAAAAAGACATCATCGAATATGCTCGCTTAAAAGAATTTCCAATTATTCCGTGCAATTTATGTGGCAGCCAAACCAACTTACAAAGAGCCATTATCAACGATATGTTGCGGGAATGGGATAATGCTCATCCGCAGCGTTTGGCCTCTATTTTTAAAGCCATGCAAAACGTCGCACCGTCGCAACTAGCAGACCGTGAATTGTTTGATTTTGAGCAGTTAAGTCTTGATCGTGATGACAATGAGCGTTTGTTTGAAGGAGATAACATTCAAGCTGGGCAGACCGAGAGCTTGGCTGAAATTGGCTTACCTGTATCGCCAAAAACCCAAGCGTTCAATCCGAAGTTCGATAGTAATCTGCTTTCGACAGAGTCGGATAATTCAGCAGAAAACAAGCATACGAATCAGAAAATTCCAACAATAAATCCTGTTATTTAACGATTCGCTTATTCGATAATATTAAGTGACATTTATAAAAAATAGCATAAACCGTTAGTGTAAAAAACCAGCTCATTATTGATAAATGGCTGGTTTTTTTATGTATTAATAAATTGAATATTAACCATGTCTATAAAAGTAGTTTCTATAAAATCAACTTTCTGCAAAAACAGGTAATGGGTCAAAGCTAACTTTTGAACGTGGTAATTTCGCCACATCTTGCATGCGCCAGTCATCTTTACCATCACTACTTACTTGTAGATAATATTTTGCTTTTAGAGGATCTATATCTACCTGCGCACTGTATTTATTGCCTTCGACATGTTGAAGTACGACATCGTGATCTTTTTTGATATCGGTTGCATGCGAGATAGACAGATCTAGTTTTTCAGGATAAGCCAAAGGATTACCATTCAGCAGTTTACCTGATTGCAGACTCTGTTCAGGATAATTTAGATAGAATACAACATCACCATTATCTGCAAACTGCATTTCGCCGTGCAAATCTAAGTCATAAGTCAATTTGTCACGTGACACATCATGATAAAGCGTCTTACCATCCATATACCAGTCGTCACGTACCACGCTATCCCGAATTTGATAAGAGTAATAAACAAAAAAGATACAGGCCACTACGACAAATGCTGGCATGCCAATAACAAAAATAACCACCATGTAATTCTTATACCATGGCTGAGTATCTTGATGCTTAAAATTTGATGCTGGAGTAGACATAAAATACCTATTAATCAGATATCTGTTTATCAGATATCTATAAACTGTATCAATGGATAAGCTGACAGCGAAACAGCTGCCAGTTTAATGATAAATCGTCCACCTGCTAGCCACTGACTCACAGGTAAAATATAGAATTATATACTAGGGCGTGTCTTCAATCTGAAAGAAAGCACCTAAATAGATTAAAAATGGTTAAATTTTGCCAAACTACTGGTTAATATGCCGATATTATCTGCACTATTTTCCCAGTTTGGCTGCCATTTATCTCATTTCTATTACCACTTTTAAAATGAGGACGCGCCCTAGCTAAGCTATCAATCGCTTATAAAAACCTACTGCCCTTGAGTAGTAAATACGTTTTGTTTACTAACTTTATACTGACCATCTTCACTGGTCACATTTAGGGTCACTGACGTTTGTTCAAAATCGATAACCTTAGGATCGCCATAAATACTCACAGGCATATCAAAGCTTTCACCTGCTTCTAATGGTACATCATTGAATCGCAGCGCCAAGCTCAAACCTTCTTGTGGAGCAAGGGTTATTGTATAGGTATGCGGCTCTTGTGTCTTATTAGTCAGCTTGACGATATAGCTGTTTTCAATCATGCCTTGATTATTCACTGAAGACAACTGATTACGGTCACGGCGAATATCAATCTCTAAGGGTACACGGTCCGTCAACGCATAAATAACGCCACCACATAAAATAGTAATAACGGCTAAATAAGCAAATAGACGTGGACTGATGACGCGGGTATTTTCTTTTTCTGACAACTGTCGTTCTGTCGTATAACGAATGAGTCCACGTGGATACCCGACTTTATCCATAATTTCATTACAAGCGTCAACACAAGCCGCGCACTGTATACAAGCGACTTGCAAACCATCTCGAATATCAATGCCAGTCGGACATACCTGCACGCACATGGTGCATTCAATACAGTCGCCTAAATGTTCAGGATGAGTGCCTTTTTTTCGTGCCCCGCGAGGCTCACCGCGCTCATAATCATAAGATACGACCAAGGTATCTTTGTCAAACATGACACTTTGAAAACGACCGTATGGGCAGATTTGGATACACATCTGCTCACGCATATAACCTGCATTGACGTAGGTAGCAAAGGTGAAAATAAACATCGACACCCATACCCATGTTGGCCAATCAGGAATAGGAACAAAACCAATGGTTTGCCAGCTTTGATATAAATAATCTGTGCCAGCGACGTAACTGACAAAGGTTGCCGCGGTAATTACTGAAAATACCAACCAAATAAAATATACCAAAGAACGTTTAAAGGCTTTTTTTGCGCTCATCGGTTCTTTGTCAAACTTGATACGTTTGTTGCGATCGCCAATGACCCATTTTTCAACATATTGATAAAGATGTGTCCAGATCGTCTGAGGGCAGGCATAGCCACACCAAACACGCCCCGCATACACAGTCACCATGAATAAAGTGAATGCGGCAATAATCGCAAAGGCGGCAATGAAGTAAAAATCTTGGGTCAAAAAAGTCATGCCAAAAATATAGTAATGCTGCGAGGGAACATCAAGCCATATTGCTTGCCTACCATTATAACGTAACCATGGCAACAGCAGAAAAGCGGCTAAAAGCGCATACATCGTGACGACACGAATGTTTTGATAAAAACCGGTGACAAACCTAGGGTGAACTCGATGCTTGGTCGCATCAAGGTCAATTTGCTGTACAGGGATTTTATTGGGTTGTGGTGCTGACATAAACGTGCCTCTTTTAAAAAAGAATCAGTTTGCTGGCATGATGAACAAACATCTTTAATCATCAGATGTATGAGTGTGTGATGTTATCAATGTCAGTAAGTAGCGGATAAAATATTGAACAGAAAAATATTTTAACCCATCTACCAAATGATCGATTGCAAATAGCTTAATGAGAATGGATGAATATCTTCTAAATTCGCCACTAATAAGTGGTTTTTAGGTATTATCATTTTAGCATTCTCCCTATTATAAATGGGGTAATAATCTTAAAAACCAATCAATATATCAGCATAATGATCGATATATTGGTCGTGCTCTATGCAGTATTAAACCGCGTTTCATTTACCACTCAAATTTTGACAATGCGGTAGCAGTCAATAAATTCTCATCAAAGAATTTATAAAAAAAGGAGAACTGCAATAACAGTTCTCCCTTTATCAAATCTTATCCACTGATGCTATGACAACCATCTTTAACTATTAGTTAGCCGTCGTTTCTACAGTGGTTGCTACTTTAGCAGCAGGTTGAGGGGTTTTATCTGATAATGAGTAAACATAAGCTGCAAGCAGCATAATACGCTCATTACCCAGTTTGGTTTCCCACTCAGGCATCACACCAGCACGACCATAACGTAAGGTTTCGCGGATGGTCTCACGATCACCACCATATAACCAAATGTCATCCGTCAAGTTTGGCGCGCCAGTAGAAGTCATACCTTTGGCATCTGCACCATGACAAAGTACACAGTTAGTCGGCTCATTAAAGATGGCCTCACCTTGAGCGATTTGAGCTTTATCAAGCTCGTAACCAGGTTGGTTGCCAGATATTGACAGCACGTATTCAGATACCGCACGTACCCCATCTTCACCGATTTGATCACGCCATGCAGCCATACCACCAACTCGACCTTTATGTAGCGTGGTCAAAATGTTTGACGCTTCTCCGCCATATAACCAGTCATTGTCAGTTAGATTTGGATAGCCTACCGCACCTTTGGCGTTAGAGCCATGACAGACCGCACAGTTCTGTAAGAACAAACGACTACCAACTTTTAAAGCATTCGGGTTTTCTGAAAGCTTTTCTACATAAGGTGATAGTTCTGCAGTTTTCTCATCAATTTGAGCTTGCAGATCTGCTGGTGGTGTTTCACTGCGGCGCATCGTTGCCTGTAACTCAGCAAGTGCCGCTAAGGTCTCTGTCGCACCACTAGCATCCGCTTTTGCTAAAATGTTTTTCTCAAAGTTATCCGTAAATACTTTGTTATTACTCTCAAGCTCGCTATATAGCTCGTTCTTAGAGGTCCACGGTACCGTTTCGCCATCGACTTCTACAGTGGCAATACCTTCCCATTTTGATGGGAAAATACCTGGGAAAAATACCCAATAGGCAACACCCCAAGCGATAGAGCCAAAAAATATTACGAGCCACCATTTAGGTAATGGCTTGTCGTACTCTTTGATACCATCATAAGCGTGGCCTGTCGTACCGTCATCTTCTAGTTCTGGCTTGTACTTCAATACCATTAGTAAGACACCGAGGATAGCAGCCCAACACATGATACTTAGTATGGTAATCCAAGAACTCCAAAAAAATGTCATCGTTTATCCTTATTGCGCTGCTCTTCAGACAGAGATTTTATATCCTCGTCATCAAGCGCAAGTTGTGCATCTTCTTCGAAGCGTTTTTTGTTTTTTGGCGAATACGCCCACCATGCAACACCTACGAAGGCAACAAAGGCAGAAACGGTCGCAATTGTTTGTAATTCACCAATACCCATTAGCGCTGTCCTTCCATCGCGGTGCCCAGTTGCTGTAGATAAGCAACCAAAGCATCAAGTTCAGTGGCACCAAGTACAGCATCTGGTGCTCCTTCGATATCTTCTTCAGTGTAAGGTACACCAAAGCGATCACGGAATAGACGCATTTTAGTTTGAACGTTTTCACCATTCACTTCGTTGGTAGCAAGCCACGGGAAACCAGGCATTACTGATTCAGGTACTAGTGAACGTGGCGCAATTAAATGCTGCTTTTGCCAGTCTTCAGAATAACGACCGCCAACACGTGCCAGATCAGGTCCAGTACGTTTTGAACCCCATAAGAACGGGTGATCCCACGTAGATTCAGCAGCACGTGAGTAGGGCCCATAACGTTCAACTTCAGCACGTAGTGGACGAATCATCTGAGTATGACAAACGTGACAACCTTCACGAATATAGATGTCACGACCCTCAAATTCTAGTGCAGTCCATGGCTCCATAGAGGGCAGGGGAGCATTCACCCCACCTTCTTCAGGACCCTTGTTGTCATATATCAATGGTACGATTTCAACTAGCGTTGCAAAGCTAATAGCAATAACGATACCGATAACCAACAAGCCTGTATTTTTTTCAATAATTTCATGCGGTGTACCAGACATGATCGCTCCTTATACGTTAGCTGCTGAGGGTTTATCAACACTAGGTTCATGATCAGTAGGATCTGCGATATCGACAGGCTTACCTTCTGGCATTTTAAGTGTTTTATAAACGTTATATGCCATCACAAACATACCCGATACATACAAGAAGCCACCAAAAGCACGACCAATATATGGGAAATGTGAGAACTCAACTGTATCAACGAAGCTATATACCAATGTACCGTCTGGATTAGTAGCTAGCCACATCATGCCTTGGCCAATACCTGAAATCCACATAGATACGATATAGAAAATAGTACCCGCTGTCGCCAACCAAAAATGCGTGGTGATTAAGCTGATAGAATACATCTTAGGTTTGTTATAAATACGTGGTAACAGTACATATAGCGAACCAATGGTAATCATACCTACCCAACCAAGTGCACCTGAGTGTACATGACCGACTGTCCAATCTGTATTATGCGATAACGCATTCACTGTCTTAATCGACATCATTGGACCTTCGAACGTCGACATCGCATAAAACGACAATGCCACAATCATAAAGCGAATGATCGGATCGGTACGCAGCTTATCCCAACTACCTGATAGTGTTAGTACACCGTTAATCATACCACCCCAAGATGGCGCAAACAGGATGATTGAGAATACCATTGCTAGAGACTGCGTCCAATCTGGAAGCGCTGAATAATGCAAATGGTGACCACCAGCCCACATATATGACGCAATCAATGCCCAAAAGTGAACGATAGACAAACGATAAGAATAAATAGGACGACCAATCTGTACTGGAACGAAGTAATACATCATGCCTAAGAAAGCTGCCGTTAGATAAAAACCTACCGCGTTATGTCCGTACCACCACTGCACCATCGCATCGGTCGCACCGCCAAATAACGAGTAAGACTTAAATGCGCTAACAGGAATCGCCATGCTGTTTACGATATGCAGTAATGCAATCGTAATAATAAAGGCTGCAAAGAACCAGTTAGCCACATAAATATGTGAGGTTTTACGTTTGATGAGCGTACCGAAGAAAACAATGGCATAAGAGATCCATACCAAGGCAATTAAAATATCGATTGGCCACTCAAGCTCAGCGTATTCCTTGGTCGATGTTAAACCTAAAGGTAGGGTAATAACCGCTGATACGATAACGGCTTGCCAACCCCAAAAGGTAAACCAAGCTAAATAAGGCGCAAATAACCTTGTCTTACAGGTACGCTGAACAATATAGTAAGACGTTGCGAACAGGGCAGAGCCACCGAACGCAAAAATGACCGCATTGGTATGTAGCGGTCTTAAACGACTAAATGTCAGCCATGGAATGTCAAAGTTAAGTGATGGCCATGCTAACTGTGAAGCAATGAACACACCAATACTCATGCCGACGATGCCCCATACCACGGCCATTATCGTAAAGAATCTTACGATAGTAATTTCGTACTCACGGTCAACTGGGGCGACTGCTGTGTTTTGTAAACTCATTGGATGATTCCTTTACAGCCCGAATTATCAACAGAATTAACTAACTATCCGCGCTATCTGCATCATAAAAGTAATAGTCAGATAAAAATAGAATCGCGGCACATGCTGTTTTTTGTCTCGCTTATCACCATAATATTATTAACTATCAATCTAAGCTTTCGCTTTATATCAGCTAGTATTGAGGCATAAAAGCGTTTTAAACGCACGACACTCACAGCTGGTCGATAGTAGGATTGTTAATACATCATTAAGGTGAATAAGAAGATGCGCCGTTTTTGAGCATCAAACATCTAAAGAGGTGAAGTATTTATCTTAATTATTACCAAAAATTCTGTACTAATGAAGATAGATACCAATATCCATAGGGCCATAAAAAGGTACTGACCATAGACGTATGCTAGCGGCGGCTGACAAAAAAACATGTTTGCGTAATGTTTAGTTAAAACTCCCGACTCTGTTTAAGGGTATTGTAACGCAATCCTAATCAAATATCATCAGAACTATGCGGCAAAATACAAACTCTTTGGTAAAAATCTTAGCAAGCAACTTATTATAGCTGTGCAATTTGTCTATTTTATACCCAATTTTATCACGATTCTAGAAATACATTTTGGTGATAGAGTGACAGTAATTACTACGCTTAGATATCATGACCAGCAGCATTTTTGTAACAATGGCCGCATGAGCACTCTAAATAAGTTTTACTTATCAGCAAGTCGACCCTTATAATGAGACTAAATATAAGTGATGATAGCAGTTTTTGTACTGCTATTATGAGCAACTATTTTATCACTTGATATCCAGTCAGGCGAGCGAGCCAAACAACGGTAGCCTGAAATAACATCAATTAAGGACAATAACATGGCAGTTTTTTTGACAGATGAGTGGTTTGAGCAAGTTGAGCAAATGGGTAATGAGGCAGGCGAGCTAAATTTGCCGCCAGCACTGGCGAATATGATCGTCAATCTAAAAGTATCTGACACTGAGCACGACATCGAAGCGAACTTTGCAAACGGTTTATTGCATCGCGGCTTGAACGGCGCCGCGACAACCACATTGTTGCTTGACCGCAGTATCTTGCAATCAATCATCACTGATTTCGATACCAATGAAATTATGGGTGCTTTTATGGGTGGTAAAATTCGCGTTGAAGGCGATATGTCACAACTGATGGCAGTACAAACGGCACGCCCAAGTGCTGAACAAAAAGAGCTATATACTCGTATCAAGTCAATGACGACCATGGCTTAATTCTATATTCGCAGGGTTTTATCCCGACGATTGTAAGAAGACAAAAAGCCCCTAATGCTTATTAGGGGCTTTTTATTTGATGATACATTTAATGGTCATTCTTAAAAGTAGCGAATGACTCGTAAAGTAGTTAACTGGCTTTTGATTGCTGCGCTGCACTTTGCTGGTTTTCTTTATAGATGGCAGCTTGTAGCCAAACGTTCGCTTGTACGTAGTCATGCACTTTAATAGAAGCCGTCTCTGGCGTATTGAGCGCGCCGATACGAATCACGAAAGGATCGGCATCTTGTTCGCGTAGTATCACGACATCAAACAGAATAATAGATTTATCATTAAATACGGTTTCTTGCTTGCCGAGCACCTGACCTTGGCACCATGCTTCATCTTCTTGTCCCAAAGTATCACCAAATAGATAGGCACACATGTGACCTAAGTTGATCTCAACTGGCGCCATTTGCGCTTTGGTCTCTGGTTTCCATTCTTTGATTTGCTCTTGTAGATCATCGGGTATTTTTCCATCATTGGCGGCAACGATGTCGTTAAATGCACGGTGATAGCGGATCGCTTCTTGATCTTCAACCATGATGACTTCGTTTTGCTCACTTAGCTTAATCTCATGTGCCCAAGCGCTAAAGTTCACAAAGTAAGACGTGTCTCGCTGATATAAATGGCGATTGGTGGTGTAGAGCTGGTCAAAGGCGTAAATAATACTGCCATCAGCGGTACGCAAGCGTAATACAGCATCGTGTAAATTGTCATTGGCAATGATGCGCTCAATCTTACAATTGAGTCCATACGGGCTATCGACACAAGGATAAGCATTGATAAAGCATTCAGGTTTGCCATTTTTCATGGCTAATACTTGATTGATATGACAAGGCTGGTTTTCAGACAGCAATAGGCAGCTGTCTTGAGCGCTGACATTGCTATTGAGGCCTTTAGGCATGGCCGCCTTTTCGATCATTTTTTGTAGCCATTCTGGCACGTCATGACTCATGTCATCGGTCAGAATACTCCAATGATCGGCGTGACCTGCAGATTGCTCATCAGTCATGGTGATCTTGGTGGGAGATTGGACGTTTTTATATTGATAATTAATGGTCATGAAGATACTCAAAATTAGTCAGCGTGAGGTTTGGACCTGAAACGGCTATTGCTGGCTATCATAAGGCTCTATTTAACACGATATATTTATGATAGTTGGCAACGTTGTCATCAGTAAAGGGTCAACAAACAACAATGAAATGAATGGTTAATGACAATTGTCCTTAGCATACAATATATAGGTATTGAAGCAAGTAATAGCAAGCCCCTCATAAAAAATAGTAACAAAAGCCAGTTTTTTATTAAAAAATACGCCCAGTTTTTGCTAATGACTGGCACATATCAGCCAAATTGTGTCAAACTAGCTCCCTTTTGACGGCTGTCTTTGGCTCGTCTGAAACCCTGTTTTTGTGTTCGATTTATATGTGACTATGGCAAGTGCAGGTGTGAGATGCATTTGCTGTTGCTCGTTTTATAGTATATATAAAGTCGCACGTAGATAAGATAAAGAGTTTGAATATGTTTCGTCCTTTAGCGTTGTTTATCGGCTTACGATACACCCGAGCAGAGCGTAGTAATGGTTTTATCTCCTTTATCTCGCTTATCTCGATGATTGGTTTGACTCTTGGGGTTGCCGTATTGATCACGGTGCTATCAGTCATGAATGGTTTTGATCGGGAGTTAAAAACCCGTATTTTGGGTATGGTCCCGCAAGCAACGGTCGTTTCCACCGAGATTATCAGTGATTGGAAGCAATTGGCTGATAAAATTAAAGAAGATCCTGAAGTGGCAGCTGTAGCGCCCTTTATTCAACTGCAAGGGATGTTGACGTCAAACGGTCAGGTTGCAGGGATTATGGTCACTGGTGTCGATCCTGAATACGAAAAAGATGTCTCTATTATCAATGAACATATGGTTCAAGGCAGTATTGATACTTTACAAAGTGGTGAGTTCAATATTGTGCTGGGTGAAGAGATGGTACAGTCTCTAGGGCTACAACTGGGTGATAAAGTGACGCTAGTGCTGCCAGAGGCATCGCCTTCACCAGCTGGCGTGATACCACGATTCAAGCGCTTTACCTTGACAGGTATTTTTACCATCAGTCCAGAAGTGGATAGCCTCATGGCATTTATCCCGATGGGTGATGCGGCCAAACTGTTGCGTCTGCCAGATGGCGCGCAGGGTGTGCGTATGAAGCTCAATGACATCTTTACCGCGCCGATGGCAGCAGAAAAAGCCGCCGCTATTGCCCCTCAGCAGTTGTATCCTAATGATTGGACACAAACGCATGGCAACCTATTTGGTGCGATTCAGATGGAAAAAGCGATGGTAGGGTTGCTGCTCTTTTTGATTATCTTAGTAGCAGCTTTTAATATTGTCTCCAGCCTAGTGATGCTCGTAACTGATAAAAAAGCGGATATTGCGATTCTAAAAACTTTTGGTGCGTCTCCTCGTTTGATTACCCAAGTGTTTATGGTGCAAGGTGTGGTCATCGGTGTGATTGGTACGATTGCTGGTACGATATTGGGCGTGATATTTGCGCTTACAGTGAGTGATATTTTAGGCTTTATTAATCAAGTCTTTAATTTGAACTTGTTTGATGCGTATTTTGTTAATTATTTGCCATCAGAGTTGCGTGTACTAGATGTGGTATTGATTACAGGTGCGTCTTTCGTACTGAGCTTTTTGGCAACCATTTATCCAGCACGCCGAGCGGCTAAGATTCAGCCAGCACAGACGTTGCGTTATGAATAAATGATTTTATATGCCGCTTAAGTTTTTATATACAGTTTAAGTTATTACCAATGCTTGTTAGGTAAAATTAATTTTAATGCAAGTTTAGGCTGATAAATTGTTTGTAGCGCTGAATAAAGCATCAATACCAGTATAAATAGAATAAAGGAAAAGCCATGTCTGCCATTTTAGAGGCGAAAAATATCAACAAGATATATGATGAAGGGGCGGTTAGTACGCAAGTACTGACTGGCTTGGATTTGACCGTCCATGCTGGCGAGCGCATTGCCATCGTTGGCACCAGTGGTTCAGGCAAGAGCACTTTGCTACACTTGCTTGGTGGTCTTGATACGCCAACCAGCGGCGAGGTCTGGCTACATGGTCAATTGTTAAATAGCATGAATGAAACTGAGCGCGGTGCCATGCGTAACAAGCATTTGGGGTTTATTTATCAGTTTCATCATTTATTAGCCGAATTTACTGCCATTGAAAACGTTGCAATGCCGTTATTGATGCGACCAGAGGTCTCAACGACTTCAGCAAGAGAGCAAGCAATTGCGATACTAGAAAGTGTCGGACTTGAGCACCGTCTGGCGCATAGACCTGGTGAGCTATCGGGCGGCGAGCGCCAGCGTGTGGCTATTGCCCGTGCTTTGGTTACGAAGCCGTCGCTCATTTTGGCAGACGAGCCAACGGGTAATTTGGACTATGACAATGCGCAAAGCGTGTTTGGATTATTATCAGAGCTGCAAAATACCATGCAAACCGCACTATTAATGGTGACACATGATCGCAATCTAGCGGCGCTGGCAGATCGTCAGTTATTGCTACGTAATGGTCATTGGGAGCAGTATTAACTGTTTTTTAACGCTGCATTTTTTAACGTTTTAAGTTTAATAGCGTAAATGGTTATGGTTGCTAAGTAGTAGGGTGTGTCCTGATTTAAGTCAATGGATATCTACATGGGCTAAACTTTATCAAACGTTGTTGAACTGAACTGCTGATTAATATCACTATGATCTGTGCTATTTCCCTTGTTTAACGGCAATTTGTCTTGCTTTTATCATCATTATTAAATGAGGATATACCCTAGAACGACAATATTATGTTCAACAGGCACTAAGTTTTTAATAAAAATAAACGCAAAATGGGGCTGCAAAATGCCGCCAATTTATTAAAGAAGGATTATTATGATGGATAGAGATGACGACCCAATCGCTGTTTTTGGCAGTGCCGAAGAAGGCAATGAACCTTTAACACCCTATATGGATGTGACGTTATTCGAGACAATTGATAAACAGGCACAAATAGATCTGTTAACACCCGTTTTTGATGCCATTACTTTGGCTGGCGTTGATTATGATCTAAAAGCTCAAGACAGTGCAACGGGCAAACGCTATACGTTGCTTAAAGATGAAAAAGTGGTTGAAGTTTTCGTGATGGATACTAGCCTTACGGACAACATCCTTGCTGCCATAGAAAAGAATAAAGAAGCAGAGTGACTGGTATCAACAAAGAAAATGACTTTTGTTTTTAAGTCATAGCCAGCTTAAGGTGATATCGAGACATAGCATAGAATAATCGAGGATAGATGGTGACCTAGATTGCTATCGTTAGTGAATGGTTGATAGTAAAGGGTGGTTCGCTACGTTATGGTTACCATGACTTGGTAACAGCAGTATATATTAGATTTTAGGCGATTTATCAGAAGGTTCTTGCTGACGTTTTTGCCAGCTCACGACGGTTTTGTAGCGCCAAACAGCCTTAAATGCCAGTCCACAAACGATGCTGGTCACAATCGCTAAGATCGTCAAGCCTATGCAAAAAGCAGCAATCGATACCGTGCCGCGATAGGTAATAAATGGATTTGCACCATCTGACAGTGCCCATAAGCTAAAATCAGCGATCATCCTGCCGATAAGCCGCAGACTAATCATCGGTACGTCAAGGATTTTGGCACCGATATAATAGCCTGCATAAAAGATGGGCAAGCTCGTGAGTGGATTGGTAATCCAAGTCAAGCCGAGTGCCATGGGAACATTGGCACGAAAAATTAATGAGCCAACTAGAGCCAGTAGCATCTGCCCTGGCAATGGGAAAAATGCACTAAGCACCCCGATATAGACCGCTTTATTTAAGCTATGTCGATTAAAGTGCCATAATCGTGGATCAGCCAAATGCGGTGCGAACAGTTTTAAGGTGCGACTTTCTAAGATTTTCTCTGGCGTAGGAAGCAGGTCTTTCAGACGTTTTTGGGGCACAGGATCGCCTTTTGTAATCGTTAGCTACAGTCCGCTCAATCGCATTGATGGTCTGCTATAAAGTAATATTATTCATAAAGTGTACAGCTGAGGATATAGAGGATAATGATGTCAGATTATCATCATCGCAATATGTCAGTCAGTATAGGGTAATAGTTATATAAATGCTATTGCATGACGTATCAGTTGTTGTTTCTGGTTTTAGTATCAATCTGTGTTTTAGCATTCCGGTACATTTTCGTCGTATTAAGTGGCTATTTATCATAATAAATGGCTTTATTTAGGCAAAAACTAATATTCACCTCATCAAGCAAGGAGCGCTGGTGTACTGGTTGATTGGTAGCTTGATTATTATCGCCATGATGGGCGTTTTGGCAGTCGCAGATAGTATGGCGATACCCACTAGTTCATCGTTAATGGATATATTGAATACTCCCACCTTATCTTTTTCGCTCATTATTTTTGCTATTATACTGATTGTTATTGCCCAGTTTAATGTACCTTCTGCAAAACCCAGCCATTTATCGCAACATACTGCGGGTCTCTCTTCACGTAATCCTTCATATAATATTTCACATAAATCTAAACTCTTCTTTCGTATCTTGACTCATGTTTTAGTTGCTGTATTGGCAATTGGATTAATCATTGGCAGTGGGTTGCAAGCCCTGATTAGCCATCAGCAAGCAGAACTAACAGAAATCACTGAGCCAATGCGTGTACAAGCATTAGTCACCATCGAAGGGATAAGTGACAGCGTTTATGACGTCGCCACGGACAGTGGCTATCGACAAGTTGTTGTCATTAGTGATATATCACCCTTGGTGTCGGCGTTGGCGGTTGAAGATTTAGATGCCATGACCAGTAACTTTCTAATAGATGAAAATAATAGCCTAAGCAATAATAGATTGTATGAAAATAACTTAAATAACAATAACAATAACAATAACAATAACAATAACAATAACGGTAAGGATGGCACGTACCGTGTATTGCTCAATGGTTATCCAAAAAATCCATCAAAACAATCATCCAAGAAAAATTTGGACAACAATCCGTTTGACCGCTTAAATTACTTACAACCTGGCGATCAGCTGTTTATGAGTTTAGCGCTTGCACCACTGGCGACCTCTGAGCAAGCGTTGAGCAATCCATCTGGTTTTGACAATTATCGCTGGCTGCGAGGTCGTCATATTGATGGAGTCGCTAATATATTGACCGTTGGCACATCAAATGTCACCAATACTGAGGTATCAAAGCCAGCGTTTGCCTCTTCTTCATATCTGCAGCGTTTTCAGACTTATATTAATCAAGGACGTTGGCAATTACGCCAGCATTTTTATCAAGATTGGTCGACACAGACCACAGCAGCGCAACAGGCAAAAGCGGTCACTTTAAGTTTGCTCACAGGTGATCGCAGTTTAATCAATCGCGATACCAAGGATTTGTATCAACTGGCTGGTATTTCACATTTGCTGGCTATCTCTGGCACCCATGTGTTGTTTTTAGCGATTATGCTGTCGGGTGCGGCGGTGTTGCTTTTTGATCGGCTATGGCCAAAGGTTTATCGTTATGTACCGTGTTGGCAAGTGCGCTGGTGGGTGATGATCGCTGCTGCTTTTATTTATGCGCTATTTACTGGTTTTGATGTACCTGCTGCTCGTACCGCATGGATGTTATTCGCGATAGGTTTGGTACGTTTAACATTATTGCCGGTTAGTACGATGCGGGTGTTGTTTGCCTTGGCAGTGTTGATGGCATGGCTTGATCCCTACGTATTATGGCAGGCAGGGTACTGGCTATCTTTTATCGCAGTGGCATTACTCCTTAAATATGATGATGCATCATATACGCAATCAGCTGTCGTATCAGAAACGGCATCTGCTCATAATGCCAGTGTAGTAGAGACTGCATTCAAGCGTGTTTGGATAATAGGCAAACGTGTATTCAAATTACAATTTTGGCTATTTATTACTTTACTGCCTATTACATTGCTATTATTTGGCAAGGCGTCGCTGTGGGGTCTTGTCATCAATCTATTTGCTATCGGTTTATTTGGTTGGGTGATTGTGCCACTTAATCTGTTGGCAGGGCTTTGCTATCTTTTATCACCTGCTATTGCTGATAGTATTTGGCTGCTTGTTAGCGCCATTGTCGCGAAATTGCATGAACTGATAACGTGGTTAACCTCATTACCAGCATTGTCAGAAGCGTGGCTTTATACCCCCGTGAATGTCGCCATATTGCTGATGGTACTATTAAGTATGTTGCCATGGCTACTACCACGAGGATTTATCAGTCGTTGGCTGGCACTGCCGCCGCTAACCTTATTAATGATGACAGTATATGCCAATCAGCAATCACTAACGACGATACCGACCTTGTATATCTTACCAACGGGTGACCCCTATATAAGCGCTGCTTTGTTACAGTATCCTGTTACCAATAATAAGCAGTCATCCACAACAGATACGCATAAGAACAACATCAGCTGGCTATTTTTATCTGACCACAGACCCAATGTCGCACGAACGATGCCCAGTAATCTAACGGCGAATAAGCTGTCGATGACATTGGCGCAGCAGCTGGGTAGCTTGTCAGTTGATACACTAGAAGGTATAGTCGTGCAGAGTAGTAGTGCTGGATTGACGGATACGCTTACTACTGATAAGACGTATTTAGCTTCTAATGCTTCTGCTTCTACTAATGCTAGTGCTTCTGAGCTGTTGCCTTTGACGGTTTTTCAGCTTAATCAGCGTTTACCTATTAGTCAGTATTGGCAAGCAGGGCGCTCTGATCATTGGTCTGCATTTGAGCAAGCCTATAAAGTCACTAGCCAATCCAAGGACATTACGAATATTAGTGTGCAACGTTGTGAACAAGGCAAAACGTGGCAGTTGGGCAATGGTGATTTGTCCATACAAGCATTGACAGGGTGGAGCAACATAGACAGTCCGAGTGTTTGGGATTGTATGGTGGCTATAGATGCCAGCTTGCCCATAAGGGTATTAAAATATAATGCGGCTGATCCACTCAAATCAATACCTGCCACTGCGCAGACACTCACATCAAGTAGCCAGCCACCGACTCATCAAGTCAATATGCCTCAGGCACGTCTGATATTAAATGCAGATACTCATCAGCGCATTTGGCAAATGTGGACATTGTTATGTTCAGTCGGGCCACCTGAGCAACCACGCACTTTTCGTAATGTGACATGGCTAGGACATAGCACATCACAGATAACTGCTAAGGTGATAAGTCGTCAAACCATCAATGAAATGATCACTTATGACGACAAAATGCCAGAAGCAACGTTGTCTCTCAATGCGGCAGTAGATACTACCAATACGATGCCATAAAAATATTGCTTATCTAATCAATGTTACAATATAGTGATATTTCGCAGTTATACTATTGAACCATGATTGAAATACCACCATACTTAGCAGCCTATGAATATAGATGACTGTGACCGTATTTGGAGTGAGAAGCAGCTCCTTATTACTGACTGTATTTCTATCTTCTCTTTTTATTGCTTTAGACTGTTTCTGACTTAGGAAGTTATATGCCCAACTGGCCACCAGACCCTAACAAACGTCCTGACAATTCGGCAAATCAGCCAGTACCGATGTCGCCGCCAAGCCAGCCGAGTGGACAAGAATGGCGATTGCTTGAAAACACTTTATTGGCTAGTGTGGTCGAGCAACGCCGCGCCCGTCGCTGGAGTATCTTTTTTAAACTATTGACCTTTGGTTATATTTTACTGATATTTCTGACGCTTGGTCGTAGTTGCAGCAGCAGCGCGCCAACGGGTCTAGATGGTGTCGACACGAGCAAGCCGCATTTAGCTGTGGTTGAGCTACAAGGTGTCATTAGTAGTGGCGATGTGGCCAATGCTTATGATGTCAATGAGGCATTGACCCGTGCTTTTGAAAATAGCAATTCAAAGGCGGTAGCATTGGATATCAATTCACCTGGTGGCTCACCAGTACAGTCTGATGAGATTTGGCAGACTATGATGGATTTGCGTAAAGAATATCCAGACAAAAAACTCTATGCAGTGATTGGTGATATGGGTGCTTCTGGCGCGTATTATATTGCTTCTGCGGCGGATGAGATTTATGTGAACCCGTCAAGTTTGGTTGGCTCTATTGGCGTGATTATGCCAAGCTATAACATCAAAGGTTTGATGGATAAAGTTGGCGTAGAAGATCGTACGATTACTGCTGGTGAATACAAAGACATCTTAAGTTTGTCACGTCCGTTAACGGACTATGAAGAAAAACATGTCGAAAAAGTATTGGACAACACCCACAAGCATTTCATTAATGCAGTGAAAGAAGGGCGCGGTGATCGTCTCAAAAATCCTGAACAAAATAAGCTGTTCTCAGGATTATTCTGGACAGGCGAGCAGTCGATTGAGCTTGGCTTAGCCGATAAGAAAGGCAGCATCGCTAGCTTAGAAAAGCAGTTAGAGCTGGATAATGTGATCAATTATAGCCCAACAGATCCGTTTCAATTATTCATGGACCGCTTTGCTGTTAAATTGGGTGCGGGCATTGGCTCTAGTGTCAGCCTTGATGTTTTACCGCAAGAAGAAGGTAATGCGCAGATGCGTTAAGCGTGTTATGTTTGAGATTTACTGTGTATGATTGTTGAGGCTGAGCGTATGATTATGCTCAGCCTCAATTGTATATGAGATTCAATGATTATAAAAAATACCCTAAATAGCGACTTAAATCGAAGAGAGCTTGTCATGAGTGATGAAATTAATTTGCCAACTTTTACTGCTTTACCTGTCTCTACAATAACCAACAAACCTGTCCTGCATTTTGCTCATGCTAATGGGATGCCAAGTGCGGTTTATCAGCCATTTTTTGAGAAGTTAGCAGAATTTTTTACCATTGAATATATTGCCATGCTGGGTGCAACGCCTGATTATCCAGTCGATGATCATTGGCGTAGTCTTACACAGCAGATTATTGATAGTGTCAAAAATACCTGTGAGAAGCATGGTGTGACGCAAGTAGTGGCAGTGGGCCATTCGCTGGGTGCGATGTGTACCTTGCAGGCATTGTATCGTGCGCCGCAGTACTTTGCCCAAGCGGTACTCATGGATCCACCTTGGATTTATGGCAAAGTGAGCTTGCTATGGCATTTGGCAAAGACGGCGGATAGATTGCCAATGATGAATAACCGCCTGATGGATAAATTGTCACCAGCTGGCGTGTCTAAGCATCGCCGTGATGTCTGGGAGAGCCGCGCAGATGCGTATGATAAGATGCGGCACAAAGGCTTTTTCAAAAACTTTGATGAACGCAGTTTTCAAGGCTATATCGAGCATGGGCTACACGAACGTGCGGATGGCAAAGTGACATTGGCGATTCCGAAAGCCAGTGAGGTCGCTGTCTTTCGCACTAATCCATCTTGGTATTGGCTGGCACCAAATCATGGCCCAAAGCCGCCTGTTACTTTAATTATTGGTCAAGACAGTATCTTTTTAAAACGCCGATTTCCGCAACAAATAAAGTCGCGTTTGAATATTCCTTATGAGACCCATGTCGGTGGTCATATGTTCCCACTTGAGTATCCAGAGTCGGTATCTCAGCAAGTATTATCATTGATTGAGCAGCAATTACCAACATAATCGCTGATGACTATTTCTGCTCATTATTGCTTATGCTAGGGCGTGTCCTCATTTTAAAAATGGTGATAAAAATGAGATAAATTGCCGTCAAACAAGGAAAGTAGCGCAAATAATATCGAGATATTGATAAGCTATTTAACGATGTTTGGCAAAATTTAGCCATTTTTAACTCATTTAGAGGATAATCGATTGAATTGAGGACACGCCCTAGATGCGAGCTGACAAAATATCCGTTTGAGTAATGACTTTATGCTAAAAAATGCTACTGGTTCGCACAATCTTAATACGCCGCCTAAGCGCACGCCGCTATTTTCACGATTGGGTGTCTTTCTACTGACTGTTGGTATGCTGATGGCATTTTTTATGAGTCAGCTGCTAGGCGTGTATATCGCTGGCAAGCTAGTATTACCGGCTTCTAAAAATTCAACCATGGCTGATATCTTCTTTTTTGGTAGTAACGATGGCACTGTGGTCAGCCTCTCTATTATCATAGGCTGCGTGCTATTGATTCCTATTAGCCTTTTGGTGATCCGTGTAAGAGGCGGCGATAGTCGGCAGTATTTAGCGCTAAAGCCGTTCTCATTTGCTATGGGTATGGGATTGCTTGGGCTGCTATTGATATTTATGATTGGCAGTCAGGCATTGACTTATTTACTTGATAAATCGCCATTGCTCTTCGTTGACCCTTTATATCAGTCTGTCAGCTCAGTATGGCTGTTGATATTTGCAATGGTCATTGTCGCGCCAATCTATGAAGAGTTGATATTTCGTGGTCTATTATGGTCAGCGATCGCAGAGCAATTTACCTCGTCAACTTATTCAAAGCATCGAGGGGCGATCGTCGCAAGTGTCGTGACCAGCTTGATATTTGCGGTGATCCATGTGCAGTATGGTATTTATGAAATCAGTACCATTGTGGTACTGGCATTGATATTTTGCTACGCGCGTATCAAGTCAGGCTCGCTGTTGCTGCCGATATTATTGCATATTGTGAATAATGGGGCGGCGATGTGGCAATATATTGCGCAAATCGCCTAAATAAATAATGGCTATTTCGGCGTTATTGTTACACTTTTATAGCTATCGTCATAATAATGAATTTTCTTAAGTATTAGGATTTAGTAGTAACACCTCATCCGCTGCCCGTTTGATATCGTCGATTGTTAGCTGAGGTTTACCACTTAATGCCTGTCGCCATTTGCGCGCACCCGTCAGTCCTTGAAACAGCCCTAAATAATGTCTGGTCATCGTTGGCAGTGCTTCACCTTTAGCAATCTGCGCCTCCATATACGGATACAGCTGCGCTAGAATATCTGAGCGTTTAGGTGCTGGTTCGTTCCATAAGCTATTGGTTTCTGCTAATAGGTAAGGGTTGTGATAAAACGCGCGACCAATCATCACGCCATCCACATGCTGCAAATGTGCTTCGATGTCTTTAACGGTATCGATGCCGCCATTAATCTCGATATCAAGCTGTGGAAAGTCTTGTTTGAGACGATAGACATCCTCATAACGTAGCGGTGGTATCTCGCGATTTTGCTTGGGGCTAAGCCCTTGTAGCCATGCAGTACGTGCATGGACAATAAAGCGTGTACAACCCGCTGCTGCCACTTTTTCTACAAAATCCACCATAAACTCATAACTGTCAAAATCATCGATACCAATACGATGCTTGACGGTTACTGGGATATCGACCGCCGCTTGCATGTGTTTGACCAAATCAGCGACTGTATTAGGCTCTGCCATGAGGCAAGCACCAATCTTATTATGCTGTACGCGATCCGAGGGACAACCAACATTGATATTGACCTCATCATAGCCATGCTGCTGAGCAAATTCAGCGCATTGCGTCATCTCGCTAATATCTGCGCCGCCCAGCTGTAGTACCAGCGGATGCTCAAGCGTATCAAAGCGCAGATGCCGTGCACGATTGCCATGTATCAGCGCGCCCGTACTGATCATCTCGGTGTACAAATAAACATGCGGATTGAAAAGCCGAGCAAAATAACGATAATCCGTCGTTGTCCAATCAATCATGGGTGCAACGGAAAGACGTTTGTTGGTCATATCAACCATGGTTTTGAGCCTTAATATTTTAATATTGGTGTCTTAAATAAATGAACAAGGTGCAATGTATGAGACATACGATTGCACCTTAATTTTTTAATTTCAATCGTTATGCAGATAATAGGCAGCTACCTACTATAGTCAATCCTATATAAACCAGATACGGTGTCAGGCTCGATTAGCCTACTATTTGTAGTACTTTCGCTTGCCTTCCTTGTATCTAAATTATATTGAACCGACTATAGCTAAATAATGTGGTCGATTTTTTTGAATTCAGGCAAATTATAAAAATAAATACCCATTATTATGCCGATAAAACCGATAAATGCAATGTAGAGCGCTGGTGAGAAACTCACATACAGAGTGGCATAACCCAGTCCAAAAGGCACAAGCACTCCAACAATACCGTAGGCGATATTATAACAAAAAGCCATTCCTGTTAGTCGTACATTGGTCGGAAATAACTGTACAAGGATGGCAGGTATCATCCCAACGATGCCAGCACAAAAGCCTAAAAGCGCATACATAATGAGGATGTAGTCACCGCTGGCTTGCAGATGGTAGAAAAAGGCAAACATCTGAGCGATTAAAAGAATAGAGCCAACCGTCAGAATTTTACCGAAGTTTTGGTGGTTAGATATTATTCCATAAAAGATACAACCAAAAACCATGAACACAATACCCAGACTGTGTGAGAATCCAAATAAATCTCTGTCTAAGGTAAAACGTAATTCAATCAAATCGGGTAGCAATAACACAACCACGGTCGTGATGCTAGAAACAATAAGCGTGAGAACCATGCCGATAAATATCGAATGCTTGCAGTGCTTAAAGAGTAAATTGAAGGGTTTGGCAACATAATCGCTTGGTTTTGAGTTTTTCATTTCCAAAAAAAAGGGTGACTCATCTATCCATCGCCACGCCAACAATGGTAATAAACTTAGAATGGCCGCAATGAAAAATGGCAAGCGCCAGCCGTAATTAGCCAATTGCTCAGTCGTCATAGAATTGGTTAACCAAAGAAAAAATGCATTAGAAAACAGCACGCCTACATAAAAACTGGCGGTGACATAGCTACAGGCTGCTGACGAATATTGGCGCGGCACATGCTCTGCCACAAAAACCCAAGCGAGTGGCACATAAAGACCAAATGCCATGCCTTGTATCAGCCTCAAAACTATAAATAAGGTTGGTGCAATCAGCCCCCACTGTCCATAGGTCGGTAAGCATGCCATCGCCAACAAGCTGGCCGCCGTCACTAATATACTAATCAATAGTATGGGTTTTCGACCTTTAATATCACCATAACGACCAAAGATGATGCCGCCAAGTGGGCGTGCCAAATAGCCAATTGCAAATAGACCGAGCCCTTGCACCTTTGTAATAGCTGGGTCAATATTGGCAGGGAAAAAAGCCGCGGCGACGATATCTGCTAGATATAAGTAAATCAAAAAATCAAAAAACGCGACTGCGCTGCTAAAGCAGATAAACAGTATTGTGTTTCTGTCTTTAGAAGACATCATTGCATATTGAGAACGAGAAGGCATAATAGGTCGCGCATCCACATATAATAGTATTCGTTAAGCCGATTATTATCTGGATAACCGGCTATAATAAAAAACGACAAATCAATATGAAAAATAATGATTTGCCGAAAAAATAAAGACGTTTGAGCTAAAAGTTATTAAGCAATAAGCATCGGAGTTAAAAGCACTTGAATGAATAGTGCTTAAATGAAAAGCACTCCAACTAAAAAGTATTCAAACTAAAAAATTGGGCAAAAGAATCACTCAATAGCGCTGTTATTATGTAAATATGACCAAGTTTTAGAGTGTTTTTGATGATGGCAGCTATAGCAACCAATCAATAGGTAACCATGACATGATGGTCAGCCAGACATGATCGCTGATATCGACGCGTGGCTCTGAATCATAAACCACTTTTTTATCGTCTTCCATAGTATGCCACTGTAGCTTACCATTATCTGATAGTTTGACTTCATAAGCTTGGTTTAGCAGGTCATCGCTCAGCGCACCATGCAATTGTTTTGCCAGCTCATCATCATTGATGATCACACCCATTTCTGTATTGATATTGGCAGAGCGAGGGTCAACATTATAGGAGCCAATGAATACTTGATAGTCATCAACGGCAAACGTTTTTGCATGTAAACTGGTTGAGGATTGACTACGAGCTTTCCAGAGCTTGTTTTCGCGTTTTTCTTCAGAGGCAGTGGATTTTAGCTCGTAGATTTTGACACCAGCGCGCAGCAAGTTAGGTCGCCATTGACTATAGCCAGAATGCACAGCAGTCACGTCGGTCGCATCAAATGAATTGGTCAAAATCTTAATCTCGATACCAGCTTCAGCCAATTGCACTAAAGTATTGACGCCATCTTTGGTGGGTACAAAATAAGAAGAAATGATGGTTAGCTTTTTGGTTGGACTGCCTAATAAGGTACGCAATTGATGCACCAAATTGGTATCCGTTGGTACCGTTTTAGTCAGCTTGCCCACATCATCACTCAAAAACTGCATGTCTGTCCAGCGAAAAGGCACGCGTTTGTTGACCAAGTCACTGTCTATCGTTGACTCTTCTAGCGCTTCTTTATACACCGTCAAATGATTGTCGCTACCTTTTTCATCCTGACCGAGCTTGTCCAGTGCCGCTAGGAAATCAGGCGCTGTATTGTTGTCAGGCTTCACTAGCGTTTCGATGTCAAATGACAAAGGCGACGACCAATAGCTTGAAAAACTGTTGTCAATATCTGCGACGACTTTACCGATGAGTAAAACATCCAAATCCGCAAATTGACTATTTTGGTCATTGCTTAAATATTCATTGCCAATATTACGTCCCCCAATGATGGTAATCTGCTTATCAAAAGTCATGCTTTTATTATGCATGCGGCGATTGATACGTGGCAGACCTGTGACGTAGTTTAATGTTTGAAACTTACGGTGCATCAGCGGATTGATGATTCGTACCGCGATATTCGGATGACTGGAAAAACGTAATAAATGCTGATCGAAAGTGGCATCATTATTAAAATCATCTAATAATAAGCGTACAATGATGCCGCGTTCAGCCGCTTCCCACAGATCTTTCAATAGTAGCTGACCAGCTTGGTCATTATGCCAAATATAATACTGCGCATCGATATTACGTGTGGACATATCCGTTAATATACTGCGAGAAGCAAAAGCATTGGCACCAGTTACAATGGGGTGATAGCCGGATAAATCTGGGTGAATATCATTCTGCTCGCTAATCGATGCTACCAAATCAACGTCATTGGTTGCTACTGTGTCACTTTGTCCAGTTTCTTGATTGTCTTCTTGTTGATATAAGTCATGTACTCGTGCTGATAATGCTTGGCTCTCAGGTAAGTGCGGCTGTTTTGGCAAAACCTGACATCCACTAAGACCTAAGGTTAGTCCGAGTGTTAGACTCAACGATAAGTTGCTTGGTTCTATACTGAACATCGACATAAATGAATTACCTTAGTGAGCCTTACATAAAGAAGTATTTGTTAGAAAGTAAGCGTGAGGGCATGTCCTCAGTTTTAGCCCATTAAAAAGACTATCAATTGAATGAAGGACATGCGCTAATGCATCGTTTATTTTACCGATGATAGCACTGATTACGAAGCGTATAACAATATCGCCCAAGGCAAAAATTAAATCGCCGCTAAGCTTATCAGCTGTCGTCAACTATGCCTATTATAAATACGTTATTTTTGTTAGATTCAGCGACTTATTCAGTCATTATTTACTTATCGTTTAGATATGCTCTCTCTTTCATCTGTTGTTAAGAAAGAGGTATAGTCAATCCTATATAAACCAGATACGGTGTCAGGCTCGATTAGCCTACTATTTGTAGTACTTTCGCTTGCCTTCCTTGTATCTAAATTATATTGAACCGACTATAGATGTGTATTCAAAAATAATGTTTAGCCATCGCTTGAAACCAGCTGTGTGGAATAAGTTGACATGATATGATAACGCTGATGCATTCGGTCGATAATCAGAAGAATAAGCAGTCATTTTATAACAATCAAAATACCAATCAAAGCAACGGAATATTTATGAGTCAGTCGCAAGCCCATGATGATAAAAATGTAGATAAATTAGATCCAAACTGGCGCAGTGACGCGCTCAACTTAGCTCTCGATTATGGTATGCAAACCATTGCTGTACGGGCAGGGCAACATCGTACCGATGAGGGTGAGCACTCAGAGGCTATTTTTACCACCAGCTCATACGTTTATACCTCAGCGGCAGATGCCGCGGCACATTTTAATGGAGACAAAACGGGCAACGTGTACTCACGCCATACCAATCCGAGTGTGCGTACCTTTGAGCGTCGTTTGGCAGCGCTTGAAAACGGTGAGCGCGCAGTGGCGACAGCCTCTGGCATGGGCGCGATTTTGACTATGTGCTTGGCATATCTGAAAGCGGGCGATCATTTGCTTGCTGCCAATCAATTATTTGGCTCATCGATTGGTCTATTTAATAATTATATGGCAAAGTTCGGTGTGGAAGTCAGCTACGTTGATTGCTTCGATAATGAGGCGTGGGCAAACGCCGTTCAACCAAACACCAAAGTCATTTATTGCGAAAGTCCTAGCAATCCATTGGCACAGATTTGTGATATTGGCTATTTAAGCCAGCTGTGTAAAGCCAATGATATCCTACTCGTTGTGGATAATTGTTTTGCTACCCCAGCTTTGCAGCGTCCGCTTGATTTGGGTGCCGATGTGGTGATTCATTCTGCAACTAAGTATCTAGACGGTCAGGGGCGAGTACTCGGCGGTGCATTGGTCGGCAGTGATAAGCTCATGCAAGAGGCGTTTACCGTGGTACGCTCAGGCGGTATCAGTATGAGTCCATTTAACGCATGGGTATTTACCAAAGGGTTAGAGACGCTGAAACTGCGTATGCAAGCGCATTGTCAAAATGCCAATCAAGTGGCAGAGTTTTTGGTTAATCATCCCAATGTTAGTGCCGTACATTTCTCAGGTTTGAGTGATCATCCCGCTCATGAGCTTGCGACGCGTCAACATCATATGACAGATGGCTATGGTGCTATCATGGGTTTTGAAGTAAAGGCTTCTGACAGCACTGATTCAAATAGTCGTGATTCGAAATCTGCCGCTTGGCATGTCATTGATTCTACCCAAATGGTTTCTATCACCAATAACTTGGGCGATGCCAAAACGACGATTACCCATCCTGCAACAACGACCCATTTTCGCTTGAGTGCAAAAGAGCGCGCAGAAGCGGGCGTAAAAGATGGTCTTATTCGTTTGTCAGTAGGCTTAGAAGATGTAGAAGATATCATCAAAGATTTGGCGCGTGGTTTAGACAGTTTGTAAAGATAACGGTATAATCGCGGTTAGCACTTTATATTAGGGCGTGTCCTTATTTCAAAAATGGTGATAAAAATGAGATAAATTGCAGTCAAACGAGGAAAATAGCGCAGATAATATCGGGATATTAACCAGCTATTTAACGATGTTTGGCAAGATTTAGCCATTTTTAGCCCGTTTAGATATGATCAATTGAATTGAGGACACGCCCTAGTAAAATATCAATCATTTATGATTAAAAAACAAAAGAGGCAACTATGAATATCCAAGCATTAATGCAACAAGCACAAACAATGCAAAAGAAAGTCGAAGCAAACGTTGAAAACGCTAAAAAAGAGCTTGCCAATAAAGAAGTACAAGCTGAAGCGGGCAGTGGTCTGGTAAAAGTCACCATGACGGGTCGCCATGTGGTTAAGCGTTTAACCATCGATCCAAGCTTGCTAGAAGATGAGCCAGATATGATCGAAGATCTTATCGCTGCTGCTATCAATGATGCCGTTCGTCAAGCAGATGCGCTATACGAAGAAACCATGGCTGGCGCGACCTCAGGTATGGGTCTACCACCTGGTATGCAAGGTATGTTCTAAGTCGTTATTTTTTAAGCCAAACACGACATGTTAAAGACAAAATGGGGTTGTTATCGACATGATACGACCCCATTTTCATAGCTACGATTTATAAATTAAGTTAAATAAAGGAAGATGCTTTGCTGACAGCCAAATTTGATCAGCTGGTTAAACAGCTGCGTATTTTGCCGGGTGTGGGTCAAAAAAGTGCCCAACGTATGGCACTGCATTTGCTTACCAAAAAACGCCCACAAGGCATGGCACTTGCTCAAGCGCTTGATGAGGCGATGCGCGATATCGTCGAATGCCAACGCTGCCATAGCTTCAGTGATGATCACATCTGTCCGCTGTGCCAAGATCCGCGCCGTGATGATGCCTTGCTATGTGTGGTCGAAACGGCAGCAGACGTGATGGCTATCGAACAAACCGCAGGCTACCGTGGCCGCTACTTTGTGTTAGGTGGTCATTTATCACCGATTGATGGTATTAGCGCTGATGATTTGAATATTGAACAACTGGTCTGGCGGGTCAAGCAAGAGCCTGTTGAAGAGTTGATATTGGCGACTGGTACGACTGTCGAAGGGCAGACCACCGCGCACTTTATCAGCGCAGCGGTTAGTCGTCATGTTAATAAGGTCACACGTTTGGCACAAGGTGTACCAATGGGCGGCGAGCTTGAATATCTTGATAGCATGACCCTTGGACAAGCGATGCAAAATCGTTCATTTTTATAGCATACTGGCATTTTTTCTATAACTTCTTTATAAAAACCAAGTCTTGTCCATTTTATTTCATGAAATTGTTATAATTGATTCACTAATATTTTGTTATCTACTTTTATTGAGACGCCCTTTAGCGTTTTATTTTTTCCTATTTATGCAGGTATCTGCCCGTGTCCAACCATGCTCCAACAGCTTCAACTGCTGCCATCCAATCAAACCTTGCAGACAACATTAACATTGCTGTTTCTGATGATTTATTAGCACCATCAATCAATTCTAAAATAGAATCAGCTATACCTTCAGAGCCAGATATTGATGCACTGCTAGATAGTGCCGACGAAGCTGCTGTCACGTGGGTGCGTGCGCAAAATGGTTTGGCTGAAGTTATCGATGCATTGGCAACTTGTGGTCGGGTGGCGTTAGATACTGAGTTTATCAAACGTGATACTTACTATCCGCGCTTGGCATTGGTGCAGCTCAACACCGGTAATCATGTTTATTTATTAGATGCCCCGCAGTTGCAACTGACCGAACTGTGGCAGGCACTGGCCAAAGTTGATGTAGCGATTTGGCATGCCTGTGGTGAGGATTTAGGAATTTTTTATCTACTCTCTGGCTGTCCGCCATTGACCAATATATTTGATACGCAAATTGCGTTGTCTTACTTAACGGGTCAATTACAAATGGGCTATCAGCAAGCGCTTGACGACCAGCTAGACATGCACATTGATAAAGAACAAAGCCAGTCGGACTGGCTACAACGTCCATTATCAGACGAGCAAGAGCAGTATGCGATTGATGACGTACGCTTTTTGCCAGCGCTTTATTTAAGTCTTGAATATGCGTTAAAAAAGCAAGGTTTATACGATTATGTATGGGCAGATTGCCAGCTTTATGCCAGTGATTTGTATGATGCTCAGCATGTTGAAGACAATGCAATGTACCTAACAATGGCAGATTATCGTTATACTTCACAGCAGATGGCGATACTGCAAGCGGTTGCGACGTGGCGCGAGGAGCTGGCGCGTTCGACCAATCAGCCGCGTACGTTTGTGATCAAAAAACAAGCAGTACGTGAGATCATCACTGAAAAACCAAGCAATATGCGAGAGCTTGCGCACAAAACCACGATGCATCGCAGTATGTTGCGCTTATACGGCGAAGAGCTGCTAAAAGTGATAAATCGAGCAAAAAACCTGCACCCTGCTGAATATCCTGATTGCCTATTACCGCCGTATCGCTCAAAAAATAAAGTACTGTCAAAAGCAGTGCAGCAAGCGATCGATGATCACGCACGAGCTATCGGCGTACCTGACAATGTATTGATGCGTAAGAAGTGGCTCGGGCAATTGTATGAAGTAATTGCTTTTGATAAAGATTTAAGCGAGTTGCCAGAAGGCTTAAAAGGTTGGCGGAATGACTGGGTCATGAACACCCTGATTCCAGTCATCAAAAAACATAAAACTGAGTTGCAGCAGGGTATGGGTATCAATGTTAGATAAGCCATAAGATTCTATCATTGATAAAAGATGATGCTTTTCTCAAGACGTAAGCTTGTTATGCTCGAATTGTCCATGTTGTAAAAAGTACTTGGTTTGCGCGGCCACGGTTTTATCGACCAGCATCCCAGTATGCGACACTGGTAATACGATATGATCCGTGGCTGCCTCTATTTTGGTTTCTGCTACATATACGGTGCCATCATGTAGCAGATGTTCTACTGATGGCATATTATCTGCTCGACGCAGTTTGCGATTATGATACTGCAAAAACAACTGTCCTAGGCCATAAGGACGATTACCCGCAATCACCCCAAGGGTAATATGCTCCGGTAAAGGTGCGACCGTTCCATCTAGCGCATCGACGTACGAGCACCCCACCACAGCTGGGGTCAAGCGCCAAATGTAATCAGCACATACACTGCCTACATGCGGTGTCCCAAGTGTCACGCAGCGTCCTATCTGCCATTGCGGATATGTAGTGACAAAATCACGAATAATCAAACCGCCCAAACTATGACCGACCAAATCTATCGGTTGGTCAGGGTGATGATGGTTTTCTAGCCAGCTATTTAGGCGGGCACTATTGGTTTTGATACCGTCACGCATACTACGATAACCGAATTGATGAGTATCAAATCCTGTTGCTTGCAAGCGTTTGGCCAGTGGTCGCATGATCCAAGCGGTTTGGTGCAGACCATGGATGAGAATGACAAGATTGTTTTTCTGCATAGTTAATTCTAACCAAGTAAATAATGTGAATAGATTGATAGCCATTTTATTATAGCGCTAAATATTAGCGGCAAAATAAAAACCTCCAAGTCAGCTGCTGACTTGGAGGTTTATTTTTATATCAACTGTTCATACTTATTTGAAAACTACATATAGTTTTCGATACTTGGGCAAGAACACATGAGGTTCTTATCACCATAAGCGTCATCGACACGTGCTACGCTTGGCCAGAACTTATGGGCGCGGATATAAGGCAGTGGGAATGCTGCTGTGTCACGGCTGTATGGGTGCGTCCATTCGCTGTTGGTGACCATCGCCGCGGTATGCGGTGCGTTGACCAGTGGGTTGTCTTCTAACGTCCAACCCTCTTCGCCAGCTTTGGCTTTCATTGCTTCGGCTTTGATAGATTTTAGGGCACTGATGAAACGATCTAATTCTTCTTTAGATTCAGACTCAGTTGGTTCAATCATCAAGGTACCAGCAACTGGGAAGCTCATCGTTGGTGAGTGGAAACCGTAATCCATCAAGCGCTTAGCAATATCGCTTTCACTGATGCCAGTCTCTTCTTTCAACGGACGAATATCGATGATACATTCGTGAGCAACGCGACCGTTTTTGCCCGTATAAAGGACAGGGTAGTGGTCTTTTAATTGAGCAGCGACATAGTTAGCATTTAATAGCGCAAGCTCAGTGGCTTTTAGCAGACCATCACGACCCATCATGGCAATGTACATCCATGAAATTGGTAAAATGCTTGCTGAACCATAAGGGGCTGCTGATACGGCCGAGCAGTCTTTTTGCGCATTATGCACAGGGCTCAATGTATGATTGGCCATAAAGGGTGCTAAATGCGACTTCATGCCGATAGGGCCCATGCCTGGACCGCCGCCGCCATGCGGGATGCAGAAGGTTTTATGCAAGTTCATGTGCAATACATCAGCGCCAACGTCAGCCGGTTGCATCATGCCAACCTGTGCATTCATATTGGCACCATCCATATAAACTTGACCGCCATGTTTATGAATGAGGTCACAGATTTTACGGATGCCTTCTTCAAACACGCCATGCGTTGATGGATAAGTAATCATCAATGCACCTAGATTGGCACTGTTTTCTTCACACTTAGCAGTTAGATCATCGATGTCAACGTTACCATTGTCATCAGTTTTAACCACGATTACTTTCATACCCATCATCATAGCTGTCGCAGGGTTGGTACCGTGCGCTGACTGAGGGATTAAACAAACATCACGGTCAGTTTCACCCAATGATTCATGATAGCGGCGAATCGCTAATAGACCCGCATACTCACCTGAAGCGCCAGAGTTTGGCTGCATAGACACATCATCAAAACCAGTAATCGCTTTAAGTTGGTCTTGTAGACTATCAATCATGGCGATATAGCCAGTGACTTGATCACGCGGTGCAAAAGGATGCACATTAGCAAATTCAGGCCAAGTAATCGGTAGCATTTCACTGGTGGCATTCAGTTTCATGGTACAGCTACCCAATGAAATCATGCTGCGGTTCATTGCCAAATCTTTGTCTTCAAGCGATTTTAAATAACGCAGCATTTCGTGTTCAGTATGATGCGAGTTAAATACTGGATGCGATAAAATAGGATCGGTACGCAAGTGCGCACTATCAAGAGAAACGCGAGCGTCTTCTGGTAGGTCATGTGCTTTACTAACAAACAGTTGAGTTAGGACGCTAAAATCTTGTTGATCGCTGGTTTCACTAAAGGCGACGCTTAATTTGGTTTCACCAAGACGCCATAAGTTATAGCCTACATTGTCAGCATTTTCGAAAATTTGAGTGGCCAGTTTTTCTGAGCCACAATCAATCACAACGCTGTCAAAGAATTGGTCATGTACGACATTTAAGTTGCTGTCGTTAGCATGTTTGATGACATCTGCAAAGGCAGTCGCAAACGCATGGATACGAGTAGCGATACGTTTTACGCCACCTGGACCATGATAAACGGCATACATACCGGCTAGGTTGGCAAGCAATACTTGCGAGGTACAGATGTTTGAGTTGGCTTTTTCGCGGCGGATATGCTGCTCACGAGTTTGTAGTGCCATACGGAGGGCAGTATTGCCTTGTGAATCTTTAGAGACACCGATGATACGACCAGGCGCTGAGCGCTTAGCTTTATCAGAGAAGGCAAAGTAAGCAGCATGTGGACCACCAAAGCCCATTGGAATACCAAAACGCTGCGTGCTACCCAAAGCGACATCTGCGCCCATATCTGCTGGTGATTTTAATAGCACCAAGCTCATAATGTCGCTGACGACACTCACGTAAGTTTTGTTTTTCTTCACCGCAGCGATGACGTCGGTTAAGTCTTTAACATCGCCTTCAACACCGACGTACTGGAATAGCGCACCGAAATAGTCGCCAGATTTAGCGGTTTCAAAATCACCAACCACCACTTCCCAACCAAAGTACTTGGCACGGGTATTAATAACATCTAAGGTTTGTGGATAGGTACGGTCATCAACAAAAAACTGCGTTGATTTGCTTTTGCTCACACGCTTTGACATTGCCATGGCTTCTGCGGCTGCGGTTGCTTCATCAAGCAATGACGCGCCAGCGAGCTCAAGACCAGTCAAATCAATACATACTTGTTGGAAGTTAAGCAAGGCTTCTAGACGACCTTGGGCAATCTCTGCCTGATAAGGCGTATAAGCGGTGTACCAGCCTGGGTTTTCAAGGACGTTACGCTGAATGACCGCAGGCATACGTACTGGCGAATAGCCTTGTCCGATATAGCTCTTATTAACAGTGATGTCATCTGCCATGGTACGCAATTTGGCAAGCGCGGCATGCTCACTCATCGCTACTGGCAAATCTAGCTCTTTATGCAAGCGCACTGGCTCAGGCACGGTATCGTTGATGAAGCTCGCCATGTCTTGATAACCAACGGCACTGAGCAGGTCAGCTTGCTTGGTCTCATTAGAGCCGAGATGACGATAGACAAATTCAGCTTCGTTGAATAAACCTTTAAAGGTATCAAACGTTGGGTTTTGCGAGATAGTCATGACAATCCTTGGTTAAGGGAGTAATAAAGGGATGGCTAAAATAACTAGTAATAATAACTAATGACGGTTTAAGATTTTATACGTAATGAACAAATTGCTTTTGGTCAAAGCGGAACTGGCTGTTGTAAACGCCATTATCAGCGCGCTCACCAGCACCAATCATCATAATGATATGTTGATCGTCGCTTAAATTTAATAAGCGCTTCATGGCAGGCTCATCAAAACCACCCATCGGACAGCTATCAAAGCCATGCGCGCGTAGTGCAAGCATTAGGTTTTCAGCCGCAAGGGCGGTATTGTTGGTTGCCCAGTTTTTGGTGTCTTCAAAAGTATAGTAAGGTGATTTAATCGGACCTTTTACCCGTCTGACCACTTGAGTCGCACCCCATTTAGCCGCTGATACCACATTGGCAGGTCCTCGTAAGAAGTCCATGGCAACGACTTTGGTATAATAGTCTTTGACCTTTTTGGGTACTGGCTTATCAGGGTATTCGCGCAATATTTGCTTGGCATGATCATGCCACACATCGGTGCGCGCAACGACTGCGATTAAACGAGCGGCGGTTTTCGCTGCATTTTGATTCATGCAGTTTTTCACCGCGCGTTTGCGCTTATCCGCATCATCAATCACATAAAATTCCCACGGCTGTAGATTGCTAGAGTTTGGTGCAAGCATGGCCAAACGCAAACAGTCTGCTAACACATCATCAGGTATCGGCGCATCGGTAAAGCGGCGCACTGAACGACGTGATTCAACCACTTCGCGAAACGCTTGCAGCTGCGGTGTATTATCAGGCGTGGCAAATTTTTCTTGAGAACTTGCTTGAGCGTTTGCTTGATTATCAGTGTCAGGGGTCATATGAGAATCCATGCTGGAGATTAAGTGATCAACTTGGGGCAGTATTGAGTACGTCTCTTTAATAGCGCCTGACAGGTAATTGATATGAATAAATCAGATAGCGATTGGACGCAATAAATTGAGCGATAAGCATTCTAAGAAAAAGCGTACAGATATCAGCTGACGCCAATATCTGTCATAACAAGCTATATTTTTTAAGGTTATAAGTAGCGGCATTTAAATCAAACACCGCTTTTAAGCGAGAGAGTGAAGATTAGATTACAGCTCGTTTTCGTACTCATCAGCGGTTAGCAGTGCTTCGTAATCAGCGATGTTGTCAGGCTTCATTCTAAAGAACCAACCTTCGCCATATGGGTCAGAGTTGATGATTTCTGGATCGTCTTCTAGGGCTTCGTTGATCGCAACGACTTCACCTGAGATAGGCGCATAAACGTCAGAAGCAGCTTTTACTGATTCAACTACAGAGATTTCGTCATCAACAGCGATGATGTCGCCCACGTCTGGCAATTCAACGAATACCACGTCACCCAATAGGTCTTGAGCATGGTCAGTGATACCAACAGTGATAGTACCGTCGTCTTCTAGGCGTAACCACTCGTGGCTGGCGATGTATTTTAGTTCTGCTGGGATATTGCTCATGGTCTCTCTCCTAAATGATAGAGGATGGTTAACAAAAATAGTGGACGTTAATAATAGGGTTTATAATGCCTACGAGTCAAACTGCTGTTTGCCATTACGGACAAACGGTAGCTTAAGAACACGAACATCAACGAACTTGCCTTTGCCGCGCAGATCGACCTGAACGCTATCATCATCTGATACGCTGGCAGGCACACGGGCAATCGCAATTGAATTTTTTAGACTAGGGGAGAATGTACCACTGGTGATAATGCCAGTTTGTTCATTGTCCGTGCCTTGATTGATGGTGACTGTCATGCCTTCACGCAATACGCCGCGCGTCGTTAGCAACAAGCCAACTTGCTTCATGGCAGAGCTATTGTCTTTTGACTGTCGGCGTTTACTAACTAAAGCATCACGACCGACAAAATCACGTTCGTCTTTAAGCGCGAGTGTCCAGCCCATGTTGCACTCGTAAGGACTGACGTTGTCGTCCATGTCATGACCATAGAGGTTCATGCCAGCTTCCATACGCAAGGTATCACGCGCGCCAAGCCCGGCAGGTTTAATGCCATGGGCTTTTAATTGTTCAAAAAACGCGGGTGCATCATTACCATGCATAATGACTTCGACGCCATCTTCGCCAGTGTAGCCAGTCCGAGCAACGAACCAATCTTTGCCTTCGATGTCTGTTAAATCAGCACCAACGAAAGGCTTAAGACCAGCTAAAGTATCTGCCCAGCTAGGTTTGGTTTGCGCGAGCTTTTCAACAGCGTTTGGTCCTTGCACGGCAATCATGGCAAGCTCTGGACGCTCGGTGATGCTGATGTCAAAACCTTCGGCGACTTTATCAAATTGCGCCATGTCTTTATCACGAGTAGCAGCGTTTGAGACGATACGATATTCAGTAGAGTTTTCGTTCATCAAGTAAACGATTAAGTCATCGATGACGCCACCTTGCTCGTTGAGCATGCCAGAATATAGCGCTTTACCGACGGTTTTGAGTTTATCGACATCATTGGCCAGTAGCTTTTGTAGCCATGCTTTGGTACCGCTACCTTTAACATCAGCGACGACCATGTGTGAGACATCAAACATACCAGCATCAGTACGCACCGCTTCGTGCTCTTCGATTTGCGAACCATAATGGATTGGTAATTCCCAACCAGAAAAATCCACCAGCTTGCCATCACTATCAACGTGAGACTGATAAAGAGGTGTGCGTTTAGGGGCTGAAGTGTTGGCGCTTTGAGCAGTATTATCTTGAGTAGTGGTCATAACAAATCCTTATGTGGACATCAGCTGAATTCGATAACCAGTCGTAAAAACAAGTATCAAAGTATGAGGGCTGATGTGCTTTATCATAGTAGCGAGAAGCAATATTGCAAGGTGCAAACATTGCAACCAAGGGTAGCACAGAAAAATAGCGCAATCCGCCAAACAGACGCTGAACGTCGGTTTAAGCAAAAGCCCTATCTGTCCTGTAACCTGAGATTTTCAACACGAACCATCATTGCACGTTTTTAAAAGCATCAGCCTTAAAAAACCAAATTAAATGATGTCGCATTTTCTCCCCTTCGGTGGGTAAGGCGTCGTCCGTCCTTACCGCTCTCCAGATTTGTTATGCCTTATGTTTGGGTGTACTACGCAATTGATGGTAGACAGCGAAACAGTCGTGACATGTGTTTTTCAGTCCTTTTACCTGAGCGATTGGCAGGGTGGATGCGCCTTCGGTGGTCAAGTAACAACTATCAGCGCCAGCTCATTAATATGAACGCACTTGATATTGTGCTCAAGACTCTCTCCTGAAAAACGCTTTTATTATGAAAGGTTCACCGCGCTTTTACAAGTCATCTAGGCGATTAAAGTGAATAATTTTGGCAAAAATGATTTTTTGTGAGAATAATCAATACCGTATCGATAAGTAAAGCGTTTTACGTTTGGTAGGTAGTAGTCAATTTAGCATGAATGCCCATTGTAAAACGTAAAGCGACTACTGATATTCACCCAAAATATGCTAATCTATGGCGATAGTTTCTGATAGGTCATTATTATGCATTGTGATATTTATAAATTCCCCAAACATAACGATATGTATGTCTATATTGCCCGTCCTGATTATCCTGACGATACCGACGAGATTAAAGATTGGCTTGGCGTATTACCAAAAGATTTTCGTGCCAGTTTAGGGCGCAGTAAATTTGTGATGCACTTGGACTTAGCCAATACGCCGACGCTTGCGCGCGTTGATAAAGCAGAGGTACTGGCAAAATTACAGTCGCAAGGGTATTTTGTACAAATGCCACCGCAAGATGTGATGCGTCGCCAAGCGGAATTACGTGCGCGCGAAGCACAAGACAATATTTATGATTAATGGGTATTTTTGAAGCGAGTTTTTAATTAGCCTCTTTTGACTGTGTTGCATGACAGCCAGCAAGAAAAAGTTTATGACACATTTGCGCTCATGCATTTTGGTAGAAAGTCGTGATAAACTAGCAGGCTATATGAGTGACAAGACAAAAAATACGTGGCGAGGCAAAAGGTCGTGTTTCAAGTGCTTATGTCTTAAGTGCTTTTGACGATAATGTATTCGATATTATGGTTCGTTGAAATAGCACACTGTCTATCGTTAAGCGCGTAAACGCGCTGCACAATTTATAAACGCAGGTAACTACACACGCATGGACTGGTTAAAAGGTATTATAAACAGCTTACCGCTGGAAGCCATTAGTGATATTCTCGGCGAAATTGCTATTTGGTGGGGACAGCTGGTAAAAGACGTGCCACCCGCAGACTTACCGATGTATGCGTATCTGGGTGGTGTCGTTATTGTGTTGGTATTGTGGTTGCTGGTCGCTCGTATGCTGCCGCGGCCGTTGGGCGGTATGAGTTGGATGATACTGTTTGCTGTGTTATTGGCACCAGGTACTGCCCTTGGCGATCCAAGTGTGATTGCCCCCGCTAGTATCGCCGTGGTTTATGCGATTATGATGAAGGACACGGCTGGCGCGATTACCAATATGCTGCCGATACTTGTGGTGTTAGTGGTCGGCTTGTTTGTAGGCTTCGTCTGGCAGCTTATTCGCGGTGCTTTTGAGTCAAGTCTAGACAAAGCGCGCAGTCGTACTGCAGAAGATACACAATCTACCATGCAGCTGACGACTGGCAATTATTTGACAGAAGGTACGACTTTAACCGATCAAGCCACTGTTGCTGAACCGTCTAATAAAACGCCTTTAGCGGCTAATCCTAAAGCAGACGTTAGCTTAAAAAAAGACAGCAGTTTAGCTAAAAAGCCTAATATGGAAAAGCTCGATAAGTAGTAAAGTAGCATTAATAAAGTGCCGTCAGTAAAATGATATTAAAATTTCGCTAGCGATGGTTGGAGCTTTGCTTTTATAGTAGCTATATAAAAGACGCTATCAATAAAAGTACTGTGAATGAAAAGCACCATAAAAAAAGACACCATGCGTGTCTTTTTTTATGAAAAAACGTTTTATGACTGTGCCGACCAACCGTCAAAAGGCGTTCAAGGTATCTATTATTTTTCAACAACTGCGAACGCATGAGTATTTTGGCAATCAATCATGCTGTGCTAATCTAAATGATTATTTATTTGCCATCAATTGCCTTTAAGCCTTTTCTGGCTCTTGATCGCCCTAATCTATAACAATAACTGAGACTTGATTATGACCACGACTGATAAAACGAAAAAAAGCTTTACTGGTACGCAAAACTATATTGCCACTGACGATTTGCAGCTGGCGGTCAATGCAGCGATGACGTTACAAAAACCACTATTGATTAAAGGCGAGCCAGGCACCGGTAAAACATTATTGGCGGAGGAGGTCGCTGAAAGCTTAGGGATGCCGCTGATTACGTGGCACATTAAGTCAACCACCAAAGCGGAGCAAGGGTTGTATGAGTATGATGCCGTATCGCGCTTGCGTGACTCGCAACTGGGTGATGATAAGGTTTATGAGATTGGCAATTATATCAAGCCCGGTAAGCTATGGGAGGCATTTACCAGTAACGAGCGCAGTGTGTTGCTGATTGATGAAATTGATAAAGCTGATATCGAGTTCCCAAATGACTTGCTGCATGAGCTTGATAAAATGTCTTTTTATGTCTATGAGACGGGAGAAACCATCACTGCCGAGCAGCGTCCTGTGGTTATTATCACCTCAAACAATGAAAAAGAGTTGCCCGATGCTTTCTTGCGTCGGTGCTTCTTTCATTATATTGACTTTCCAGAAGAAGAAACCATGCGTCAAATCATTGACGTGCATTTCCCTAATATCCAAGAAAAGCTGGTCAATGATGCACTGGATATATTTTATAAGCTGCGTAATGTCCAAGGGCTTAAAAAGCCACCATCAACCTCAGAATTGGTAGATTGGTTAACGTTACTACTGGCTGATGATATGGCGCAAGCAGAGCTAGAAGAAAACTTGCGTGGTGAAAAGTCTATTCCACCGTTATATGGCGCGCTGCTCAAAAATGAAGCCGATGTGAGTTTGTTACAACGCTTTGCTAATATAATGCGCCGTTAAGCAACAGACTATTTTCAAAATGACGACACGCCCTAATAAAATGGCTTCACTCGTCACCATATCAGCCAATAAGCGATGCGACTCTTATGTTTATCAAATTGTTCTATACCTTACGTACTTATGGTGTGCCAGTCAGTACGCGTGAGCTGCTTGACCTAAATGCCGCGTTAGATCAAGGGCTGATGATGCAGCCGCATCCTGAAAATCCAGAGCTGTCTACCTTTGCCAGTCGTGAGGATATGTACCGGCTGATTCGGCTTTGTATGGTCAAAGACGAACGCCATTTTGATAAATTCGATCGAGCAATGGCAGATTATTTCGAAGGCGTCGACAGTCTAGATATGGATGAGCTGTTGGCTAAATTGACGGACATTCCTAAAGAGTGGCTTGACTTAAAATTAGACCCAAAAAACCTAACCGAAGAGCAGCGCCGACTGCTCAAAAAATACGGCTCGTTAGAGGAGCTAATGAAAGCACTTGAGGAGCGTCTCAAAGAGCAAAAAGAGCGGCATCAAGGCGGTAATAAATGGGTCGGCACTGGCGGTACGTCACCATTTGGGGCTTATGGTGATCATCCGGAAGGGGTGCGCGTCGGCGGTGAATCGCGTAAGCGTAGCGCCGCTAAAGTCTGGGAGCAGCGTAAATATCGCAATCTCGATGATGACAGTCAGCTTGGCACGCGCCAAATTCAGATGGCGTTACGTAACTTGCGTCAGTTTGCCCGTACTGGTAGCGCGGATGAGCTAGACATTCATGAGACTATCAAACGCACGGCCAAAAAAGGCGTTCTCGACATCCATATGCAAGCTGAGCGCCGTAATCGCGTCAAAGTACTAATGCTGTTCGATGTGGGTGGCAGTATGGATGTCCATGTTGAAGCCTTAGAAAAGCTATTTTCAGCGGCTAGAAATGAATTTAAAACCTTAGAGTTTTTTTACTTTCACAACTGTTTATATGACTATGTTTGGAAGGATAATAACCGTCGCCATAGTGCGCCGATGCCAACGTATGAGCTGCTCAATAAATACGGTCGTGAATATCGCGTTATCTTCGTCGGCGATGCGTCAATGTCGCCATATGAGCTGATGACAGTTGGTGGCAGCGTTGAATATATGAACAATGAGGCGGGTATTGTTTGGCTCAAGCGGGTGCTCGCGCATTTCGATAAAGTCGCTTGGCTCAATCCTGAAGATCCAGCGTACTGGCAATATACCCAAACTATCGTTGAAATTAAGAAACTATTCGACAATAAAATGTATCCGATGACCTTACATGGGGTAGAAGAGATGACCAATTATCTAGCGCGTTAATTTTGACGTGTGGATAAAGATACGCCCTAACTTAGAAAACCTGTTAGTCCCCATATTTTTTGATAAAAGCAGCCGTTATGACAGCATAGCGGCTGCTTTTTTGTCAAAAATAATCAGTTTTGCAGTCATATGGCATTGGTATAAGCAGCAAAATATGATAACATTCATTTTAAATGAATCTTATAGAGGCGTTTTGACTGGTTCGGCGAAAAATTTGATGACAAGAATTTGATAATCGTTTGTAAAAATCAGTCGTCGTTGCTTATTTAAGCACTTCATTTTTCATATGTTAATCAACCAATCAATGTAATGAACTTATGCCATTTTCAATCATTTTAGTAGCAAAAAGCGCGTGCAAGTACTACATTCAGTAGACTACACGAGTTTGATGGTGCTCCTCAGATATTTTGGAATTGGTATTAATAAGAGAGACAGTATGGCTTCACCAAAGACTTTAGAAATCGTCACCGCAACTGTTCCCGTCCTTGAAGAGCATGGAACGGCAATCACCACGGTGTTTTATAAAAATATGTTTGAAGAGCATCCTGAGCTGTTGGACATCTTTAACGAAACCAATCAAAAATTGGGTCGTCAACAGACGGCTCTAGCGACGACCGTGTTAGCCGCTGCTAAGCACTTGGATAAATTGGCGACGTTATTGCCACAAGTCACGCAAATCAGCCACAAGCATCGTGCTTTACAGATTTTGCCTGAGCATTATCCTATCGTGGGTAAGCATTTAATTGGTGCAATTAAGGAAGTACTGGGCGAGGCTGCCAATGACGATATCATTAATGCTTGGACTGAAGCTTATGATGAGATTGCCTCAGTATTTATCCAGATTGAACATGGCATGTATGAGGAGGCAATGTGGCAGGGTTTTGCGCCTTTTGTAGTGACTAAAAAGGTAGCAGCTGCTACGGATATTGCGGCTTTTACAGTTGTACCAGCCAATGATAATGCAGAAAGTCATCAAGAGATCGATCTGAGCAAATTGACTTTAACCGCAGGTCAGTACATCACGGTGAAAACAGATCCAAAAGACAGTGACCATGTTGCGCTACGTCATTACTCTTTGTACTCTGCTAGTACCGATGCAGGCATTCAGTTTGCAGTCAGACGCGATAACCGCAATGAGCATCATGGTTTGGTCTCTAACTATATGCACGACCAATTAGAAGTGGGTGATACGGTTTTATTATCGGCACCAGCAGGTGACTTTGCGCTCAATCAAGACTTGGTACAGCAAAATGAGATTCCGCTAGTATTGATGAGTGCTGGTGTTGGCGTAACCCCTGTGTTATCTATGTTGGAGGCACAAGTATTAGCCAATCCAAAACGACCTATTATCTGGGTTTATGCTTGCCAAAATGATGCGCATCACGCTTTCAATACTGAAGTGGAGACGCTGTTAGAAAAGGCTGAGACTGTAGATAAGCATGTCTTCTATTTTGAGTCTGGACAACTATTAGATGAGGCGTGGCTTGCTCAATTACCTAAGCCTGCTGATATTTATGTCTGTGGCTCGATGCCATTTATGGAAAGCATGATCGATGGGCTAGTGACGCTAGATCACGGTGTTGATAGCGTTCATTATGAACCGTTTGGTCCCAAGATGAGTTTGGGCGGTTAATTTTAGCTATTGTTAGCCATTCACTGTTGCTATTAATAAAAAAAGCACTTGGATGACAAAGTCGTCTCAAGTGCTTTTTATTCAATGCAATTTATCTTATTTTTATCACTATTTTAAAAATGGATACATCTTTAAAAACAAATATATCGCCTAATCTTTATTTTCAACCAATCCAACCATCACGCCCATCTCTTTTTTATCATGCTTATCAATGCTGGGCGCATATAATGCCGACGCAATCCCGCCATCTAAAAACAGAGCATTCGGACAGTTTAAGTCATTCTTAAACAACGATGCAAATTGATAAAATGTCACCGGCTCATCGCTATTGACAAATTTTATGTGGCCGTCATCGCAAACACCTGCGCCATTACGAATCTTGAGTGAAGTACTATCAGGATTAAACTGTGTATGTATCTCGTTATTGATAACCAACATAGGACCTGATTGGGTGGCACACCAAGGCTTCGCTTCGCCGCTGCTAAGCTGCTCGTTTAAGGCGTTGCTTTCTGTGATATGTACTTTTCCAACTTTATCCCACCACAGCACACCATTGGGTAATAAATGGAAATTGCCACCGCCTTCTTTGAGATTTAGCGATTTGATCTCTTCACCATCAATGATGGTATAGCCAATCGGTGCATAGTTCTCATTGTACATGCCGGCATTCATAGCAAAGTTCAGCGCTTGATTTGAGGGCAATGTGGCTAATAACGTCTCAAAGGTTAGCAACGATTTCGTACTATCAGGCTGCTGCCAAAATAATTTTAATGAGTAGCGGCCATCCATCAAGGCTTGAGCGTCAATGCTACAAACACTATAAGAAAATGGTGCATCCTGAGTCTGGCACGACCAGTTTTGTGTCTTGTTGTCAGCAGCATCAGTGCTTATCGGTTGGCAAGCACTGACACTTAGCAACAGTAGGGCGACTGCTCCTAAAGGTAAGGGAAGAGCGAAATTTGGCATCAATGATATATCTTTTATAGTATGGAGTGAGATATAAATAGTCAGGGCTCACGGATTTTTGATCGCTATTTCTTAATCGCTGCTAGGCGGAAATTCGCGAAAAGTATTGTTGACGTTGCCGATTAACTGCCCACCGCCAGTGATACTCGCAAAGTTACCAAGGCTCTGTTCCACCGATGTGGTGGTTTCTCTACCTTTATCCCGTGAGTCTTTATTATAAGCAATGAGGGCGTCATCATTGGCTAAAAAGCTATCTGGGTTCGCCATGACCCACATCTGATTAAACACATCTGCGCGGGCGCTATTATTGAGTAGCGCTCCCTTATCGGTAAAATAAAAGAACTTCGATAATAGTTTTATCTGTCCATCATCGAGGCGGCGCGCGATATGATACGGTTGTAATTGGCTTGGGTGTTGTAAGCCGACCGCACCGACGATACTGGCTAGGGATTTCAGAGTGTTTTTATGGAAGCTTGCGACACGCTCAGCTTTGCTTGGTACATCCAGCGCTTTTTGACGATAAGGGTCTTGGGTGGCAACGCCCGTCGGGCAAGTGTTAGTATGGCACGAACGTGATTGAATACAGCCAACAGCAAACATAAAGCCGCGCGCTGAATTACACCAGTCTGCGCCCAAGGCAATCATACGGGCAATATCGAAACCAGAGACGATTTTACCGCTCACACCAAGTTTGATTTTATCGCGAATGCCTGCGCCGACCAAAGTATTGTGTATTAATAAAAATCCTTCAACCATCGGCATGCCGACATTGTCCATAAATTCGACAGGAGCCGCGCCAGTACCCCCTTCTGCGCCATCGATGACGATAAAATCAGGATAGTTGTCGGTTTCGATCATGGCTTTCACAATGGCCATAAACTGCCAAGGCTGACCAACACAAAGTTTGAAGCCCACAGGTTTGCCGCCTGACAACTCACGCAGTTGTTGCCAAAAAGCCACCAATTCTCGCGGGGTGCTAAAGGCTGTATGCGATGAGGGTGACACACAATCTTGACCTGTCGGTACTTGACGGGTATCAGCGATTTCTTGGGTGATTTTCTCCGCGGGTAGCACGCCACCTTTACCAGGTTTTGCCCCTTGAGATAATTTAATTTCAATCATTTTTACTTGTGGATCAACCGCTTTTTCGGCAAAAGACTGCGGGTCAAAATTGCCACTATCATCACGGCAACCAAAATACCCTGTACCTAGCTCCCAAATCAAATCACCACCGAACTTGCGATGATAAGGGCTGATAGCCCCTTCACCCGTATCATGAGTAAAGCCGCCCATTTTTGCGCCTTGATTGAGCGCCATAATCGCGTTAGCCGATAAGCTGCCAAAGCTCATCGCCGAGATATTAAATACCGACATATCATGCGGCTGTTGACAACGCTCACCGCCGACCATAATACGAAAATCTTTGTTTTCTAAAGGTTGGCTAATCGCTGATTGTAGAAACCATTCTTTACCATTGGTGTATAAATTATCTAACGTACCAAAGGCATTGGTGTCGCTGACGTTCTTAGCACGTTGGTAAATGAGCGCCCGCTGCTGGCGTGAAAACGGTACTTGTTCTTTGTCATTTTCTAGTAAATATTGACGAATTTCAGGACGAAAGTCTTCAAGTACATAACGAATATGTCCGGCAACAGGATAGTTTTTCAAAATAGCATGCTTTGATTGTATGACGTCATAAATCCCCAAGCATACCCCAAACCCACCGAGAATAATTAACCACCAATTTAGCAATAGTAGACCTGCTAAAAATATTAAGATGGCAGCGCCAAAGGTGCTATAACGCAGCAATAAGCCGACCAAATACGGAGAGTTGGTTTTAGGTTCAGGATTTAGATTGGTACGAGATTGGGGCATGGCTACACTCAACAGTAATACATAAATATTAAAAAGGTGACAATGATTTAAAGAGAGAGTAGGGTAAAAACCACCCTCTTATGACCATTATTGTTAGACACTGACAAAGCGCTCAGATTTATCGCCTACATCATACACATATGATATCACTGCATAGCAGTAATTGGGTAACAGAGTGCTACTGGTGATGTTGCTAGTGGCGTGATTTTAACAGACAACTTGTACCAAAATTTTCTGCTCATCGATCACTGTAAGCTTAATCTCAACGGGCAAAAATTGCTGAATGAGCCATGCTTGGGTTTCAGTGTGCTTACTAACGACACGCGCGGTAAACTCGCCACCGCCTGCTAAAGCCAACGGTAAGAGTAATTGGTCGGTTAAGTATGCATCGACCAGTGAGTCGGTGTTAAATACATAACGTTTGACTAAGCCTGATAAACGACAACCTATCTTTTCCGCCGAGCTGCGTTTTTCTCCTAGTAAAGTGAACACCTCGGCGTGATATTCTTTATGATTTTGGGTGTCAGAAACCTCATGAGTGACTTGTGCATAGCAGCTATTGCCTTCACCGATGCCTTGTAATTTAAAGCTTTTAGTCGTAATTAGTGTCTTATCAATACCTGCTTCAACCAATGATGCTTGAACACTGGCAAGCTCGCGTTTGCAAATGTCGTACTCTAGATTGAGCACGCTCGCGACCAGCTCTATACAGTTAAGCTTACCGCGTTTAGTCAGGTTAAATTGTGAAGCGCTTGCATGGCGCATAAATGGCGTTATCGTCGCTTTAATCATGCCGCCACCAATAGGCGCAAACCCTGCTTGCACGCATTCGATACCCACGTGCATACCCAATTTCGCTAATGCAGGGACGAACGCTTGCTGTAGGAAGTCCGTGGTTGGCGCTAGGGTGTTGTGCGTACCACCTTTTATCGTTACGGTTGAGTAGATGCTTTGCTCTGTATTGGCAAACAATAACGCTGGCAATAGTGTTTGCAGCACAAGACTGGTGCTGCCTGCTGAGCCAATATCAAACGTATAATTGCCAGATTGTATAGTATTAGGAGTAAAGCGGAACGATGCGCTGCCCAAAACTGCACCTGTCACGGTGGCATTTGATATTTGTTGCGAGGCTTGTACACACATCAAGTGCTGACGCATCAATCCTGATTTGGCTCTTCCAGCGCGAATATTGGTGATCTCCATTGGTGTGCCTGTGAGCATCGATAACGATAGGGCAGTGCGAATGATTTGCCCGCCACCTTCGCCAGTGCTGCCATCTATTTTTAGGGTTTTGGGCTTTGTTTTAGTCATGAGTATTTATTATCTTTATTGGCAAATGAGTAAGGCTTCTGCGAGTTTCATTTTGTTTCCCTCTCTCTTATTTTTTATTTTCTAAGTATATTTCTTTCGCTCGATAAACTTGTCCTGACTTAAAATATTAGGAATATCTTCAAGAGCTTCTTTCTCAGCTTTGATCCTAACTGCAAAGACGAAAGAGAAAATAGCTGAACGCGTCAACTGCAAAACATGCTCTGCACTCTCAACAAATTCGGACTCAGAAATAAAAACTGGTTCTTCATAATAGGTTAACGAGGCTTCAGTGCTTTCAGGTTTTTCATTCTCATAAATAAATACGAAGATATGTTCCAAGGCGTTTCGCCACTGCTTGTAGAAACTAAGCTCGCCTTCGAACTTATGGTTTAAATCACAAGCTATACTATATAAACCAATCAAACCTTCATTATTATAAGCTTCGAACTTTTGCAGTCTGTCTTCATTTTCAAGTTCCCAGAAAGTATGAAAATATGAAGGTCTGACTTTACCTTTATTATTTTTAAGTTGTAAATCAAACAGCAAGGCTACAGCATTACCTATCTTGTCTAATATACCAAAGCAAATTCTAAAAGCAGTACGGAGCTTTTCAATATTTGTTCCTAGTAGCTCGTTGTCATATAGCTCTGCATAGCAAGCGTCATCGTCGATATCGTTATCTCTTTTAGCAAATTTATATTCATATAACATTAATCTGGCAAGACCAAACTCAGATTTTAATCTATTTAACACTTTTTCCATGGGATAGATGAAGTTCCCAGATATAGCTCTAGTATTTAAAGGAATAGTTAAGTTATCACGGGCACTTCCATAGCATTTACAATACAAGCCATGTTCACTAAGGCTTAAAAAGCTATCTAAGCACCACTTTCGATACTCTGAAAAAGATTGGTATTCCTGCTCATCTAAATGGTTGTCATCTTCTATATCTATACCCAAATCCAAACAATATTCTTTGATTTCTTCTTCTGTGCGTTTAGCCTTATCGAGAAAGCTGCTTTGCCAGTCAGGAGGAAATTTACTCGAAACACTAGCATGATAATAGCCTTTAGCTACTTCTTTATACTGTTTGATCGAGAATACTTCTGTGATCTGATTTAATAGTGCTAAACATTCACTGCGATTTACCCAAGATTCTGGAATGTCTAATCCCATACAATTGATCTTATCAAATAAACTTAATGCTTCTGAGAATCTATACTGCTGATATAGATTTATTCCCATATTAACCATGACCTGTGGCGCCAAAATATCTTTATTCCTTCTACGAATCATAGTTGCTTTAAGAAGCAATGATCCTATTTCTGAAAGTCTTTCTATCCGACTGACATCAGTTTTCCAATGGTTATTGGACTCATTTTGAGTCAAATTGCTTTTGGCATTTGCTAAGCAGTAGTAATAACTATCGCGAGTTAAACAATTTTCAAAGCTATTAGACTCTATTATTTCCAATCCGATATGAGAAGACTCTAGATTGAAATTTCTATTACCCAAATCAATAAATAGTCCAGCAAGTCTAAAAAATGCGTAGGAAACACTAGGTTCAGTGAGATCGTGGACTTCTTCTAGAAGCTCCTTCAAATATAAGCATAACTTATAGCTTTCTTCAAACTGTCCTTTATCAATCATTTCAGATGCGTTGTCTAGCTGTAAGTTTGTGTATAGAACCCTAGAGTGAATGGAATCTTCCATAAAATTTCTCCTTTTTATAAAAAATATTATAGTTTCTGCCTAACCTTTAACACAAACCACCTGACGCAGTGTATGTACCACTTCTACCAAATCACTTTGCGCTTGCATCACGTCATCGATGTTCTTATAAGCCGCTGGAATTTCATCAATCACATCCGCGTCCTTTCGGCATTCTACGCCCTCGGTCTGTGCAATTTGATCGGCGACTGTAAATACCTTTTTTGCCTCGGTACGTGACATGATACGACCTGCACCATGCGAGCAAGAGCAAAACGACTCTTCGTTTCCTTTACCGCGTACGATGAATGATTTGGCACCCATCGACCCCGGAATGATTCCGTATTCACCAACACGGGCACGCACTGCGCCTTTACGGGTCACAAATACTTCTTCACCATAGTGCTCTTCTTTAGCCACATAGTTGTGATGACAGTTCACCGCTTTTACGGCAGCATCAAACGGCTTAGGTATGATGTGACGTAGTGCTTTGATGGCTTTTTCCATCATGATTTCACGGTTTTTAAAAGCAAAACGCTGCGCCCAACCAACCGCAAACCAATAGTCATCGAAATGTTCTGTACCTTCGGCAAAGTAAGCCAAATCTTTATCTGGCAAGTTGATAAACCACTTGCGCATGTCCTCACGTGCCAGCTCAATAAAGTAGCGACCAATGGCATTACCCACACCGCGTGAGCCTGAGTGCAGCATGATCCAAACTTGGTTGGTTTCATCAAGGCACACCTCGACGAAATGGTTACCCGTACCCAGCGTACCCAAATGGTTAAGGTTATTGGTGTTTTTAAGCTTAGGGTGCTTTTGGGTTATATAGTTAAAGTCATCAACCAGCGTTCCCCAACCGTTCATTACGGTGTCGTCAGGGTTTGCCCATGCACCCACATCACGGCGTGATCCGCGACCACGCGTTTTACTACGACCATGCGGAATGGCTTTTTCCAGTTCGGTACGCAGACCAAGCAAACTATCGGGCAAGTCGTTTGCGATTAAGGTGGTTTGTACTGCCATCATTCCGCAGCCAATATCGACGCCAACGGCAGCCGGAATAATCGCTTCTTTAGTCGGCAATACCGTACCGATAGTTGCGCCAATACCGACATGCACATCGGGCATTACCGCAAGCCATTTATAAACAAACGGCATTTTTGAGGCTTTGATCAATTGGTCGTGTGCTTTTGGATCGACAGGCACGCCCTTAGTCCAAAGTCTAATTGGCGTTCCACCGTCTTGAATGATGTTATGAGTAGTTGGTTGCATGGCATTTTCCTTAGCGTTGCAAAGTTTGTTTATTATGAAAGATGATTCTTGCTTTATATGATGCTAAGGGCGTGCCAAGTTTTTAATATATTCAAAATTTATTTATAAGTGATTGATAGTAAATGGTTTAATTTCTTAATTGTTTTTCGAATAGATTAATTTACTTAACTATGGGCTAAAAATATATAGAAATAAATCTAACTAGATAGAAAATAATATATGATTTACTAATGATAATCAGTGATAAGTAATATTATGAATAGTGATCCAAATAACAAAACCGCCGTCATCGGTTTCCTCGGCACTACTTTAGATAATGGCTTTAATGACAAGCGTTGGCAACGCTGGCGACCAACCGTGAGCTTAGGTCTGCATGATGAGCTACTGGTCGATGAGCTACATATCTTATATAGCAAGCGTGATAAACGCCTGTTTAAAATAATTGTCGATGACGTGGCACAAGTCAGCCCGAACACTACCGTTATTGGTCATCATGTGGCATTGGCTAGCCCATGGGATTTTGCCGACGTTTATACTGAGCTGTATGACTTTGCCGCAGGATTTAACTTTCAGGACAATACCGACTACTTACTGCATTTGACCACAGGTACGCATGTGGCGCAGATTTGCTGGTTTTTATTGGTAGAGGCGGGCTTTATTCCCGCAGACTTGATTCAGACCTCGCCTTGCCCAAGACCTGACCAAGCTGATCCGCAAGGTCGCTATCAAGTGATTGATTTGGACGTCTCGCGCTATGATGGCTTGCGTGAGCGTTTTGAGGCAGAAAAACAGCAACATTGGCAAACCTTGCAAGCCAATCTAGTCACCCAAAATGCCGATTATCAAAAGCTCATCTCCGACATTGAAAAGGTCGCAACCCGATCAACTGCACCCATACTACTGATGGGCGCAACAGGGGCGGGCAAGTCGCAATTGGCAGGCCAAATTTACGCGCTCAAAAAAGCCAAAGCCAGTATTACACAAGGCAAAAACACGCTTGAACAATTCATCGAGGTCAACTGCGCCACGCTGCGTGGTGACACTGCCATGAGTGTGCTATTTGGTCATGTCAAAGGTGCATTTACGGGCGCTGCGACGGGTCGAGATGGGCTGCTAAAATCAGCCGATGGTGGTTTATTATTCTTAGATGAAATCGGTGAATTAGGGCTTGATGAGCAAGCGATGCTACTGACCGTACTTGAGGAACAACGCTTTTACCCGCTCGGTAGTGATACGCCGATTAGCGTGTCGTTTCAGCTAATGGCAGGTACCAATAAAGACTTGCGCCAAGCGGTCGCTAATGGCGAGTTTCGAGCGGATTTATTTGCGCGACTTAATACGTGGACTTTCTTTTTGCCATCGCTTAAAGACCGTCTAGAGGACTTACCTGCCAATATCGACTACGAGCTAGCGCGTTTGGGTAGTGAGCAGCAGCAGCACTATCGATTTACCCCAGAAGCAAGGCAGCTGTATGAAGCTTTTGCGATTAGTGCGGATGCGACATGGCAGGGGAACTTTCGTGATTTGACGGCCAGTATGATTCGCCTGACCACGCTAGCTGAAAGTAAAGTCATTCGCAATGATGATGTGCAAGCGGAGATTGATCGCTTAACACATCTTTGGGAGCTGCCTGACAGTTTGAGTGGCTCGAATAGTTTAATTAATGACAATAAAGGCAATAAAAATAGCCCAAGCGATAATAACCCTGATACTAGTTTAGATAGCGAAACTGTTGAGCAGGGTAGCCATAATATTTTAAGAAGATATCTCGATGAAGAGATTCTGACAACTATTGATCCGTTTGATGTGGTGCAATTGGCGTATGTGATTGAGGTTTGTATCAACCATAAAAACCAAGCAGCGGCTGGGCGCTACCTGTACGCGAATTCACGTGATAAGCTAAAAAGCCCGAATGATAGCGATAGATTGCGTAAGTATCTAATGAAGTTCGGGTTGCGGTTTGATGGGTTAAAATGAAGCATCTTTCATAAGATAAAACCCATCAATTAAGCCAAGATGCTCGTACTATAGATTTATCGTTTGTTCTTTTTTAAACCCCACTACCAATTCTTTCTGCCAGTGCCTGCAATTTAGGCACAATCGTCGCCGCATATTCATCTGCTTCCCAATTGGCACTCGGCACACTGGCATTGAGTGAATACGCATACTGCCCAGTCGCAACATCAAAGACACCAACGGCCACTGCCAATATATCAGTAGAGAACTCACCATCTGATACCGTATAGCCATGCGCTTTATAATGCTCTGCGGCGTCAGATAGAGCAGACTGCGCGTGGTTATAATCTTCTGTAGATAAATGCTCTTTTAAATTACCTTCAATGACAGCCTGTCTTGCTGGCGAGCTAGCCGCATAAAAAGCGCGTCCAATAGCGGTGCGAGCGACGGGTACAGCTGAGCCGACTTGTAAATTGACCGATAGGCGAGCAGGGCTACGACAGCAGGCGTGATAACGCATTTCTCCTTCGACTTCGGTTGCCAGATTCACTGATACTTCATTCTCACTAGCAAACTGTCGCAGTAATGGTTCAGCCGTTGCGACCATATCGTGACGACTCCATGCGGTAGCACTTAATCGTACAGCACTACTGCCCAATTGATACTGTCCGTGCTCAGTGACACGTAAAAATCCAAGCGTGGTTAGAGTATGGATAAGGCGAGTAATGGTCGCTTTTGGCAGATCTGTCATCTGACACAATTGCTGATGGGTGAGCCGTCCATCATTTTCAAATGCTGTGAGTAAAGACAGCCCGCGACCCAGTGCTGTAACGAACTGTCGATCATTATCTTCCTTGCTTTGTTCAATCGTGGTCGTCATACGATCCAATAATGGTATGGCTGCCGATAATGTTTTTGTCATTTTATACTCATATTTTTTGGATAAAGGTTTACAGCGCGGCGAAAGTTTGCTTAAATGGTTTTAAATTATGAAACTAAGTTTCGCATAGCGGAATCATGAAGTCAATAGCCTATTAGTCCAAACCACTTATTAATCACCATTCATCGGTCAGGATGACTGATATCAAGGAGCTCCACATGGCAACATCTACTCGTCCAAGTTTTGATTGGGAAGACCCATTTTTATTACGTGACCAGCTCACTGACGAAGAACGCATGGTGACGGACAGTGCCCGCCAGTTTTTTCAAAATGAGCTCATGCCTGGCATTTTAGAGGCCAATCGTAACGAGAGTTTTGACCGTAATATCATGCGCCAAATGGGTGAGATGGGTCTGCTGGGTGTGACGATCGAAGGCTATGGCTGTGCTGGTTTATCGAGTGTTGCCTATGGTCTGATTGCCAAGGAAGTAGAAGCAGTCGATTCAGGCTACCGCTCAGCGATGAGCGTACAGTCAAGCTTGGTTATGCATCCTATTTGGGCGTATGGTACTGAAGAGCAGAGAGAGCGTTATTTGCCTAAGCTGGCATCGGGTGAGTATGTCGGTTGTTTCGGTCTGACTGAGCCTGATTCGGGTTCTGACCCTTCATCAATGTCGACGCGTGCGCGTGCTGTGGATGGCGGTTATGAGTTGACGGGTAATAAAATGTGGATTACCAACAGTCCTATCGCTGATGTGTTTGTCGTTTGGGCAAAAGACGATGCTGGTGAGATTCGAGGTTTTGTTTTAGACAAAGGCATGAAAGGCTTGTCTGCGCCGAAAATCGAAGGCAAATTTTCACTACGTGCATCAGTCACAGGTGAGATTGTCATGGACAAAGTGTTCGTCCCTGAAGCCAATGCTTTCCCAGATATCCGTGGTTTAAAAGGACCATTTGGTTGCTTAAATAAAGCCCGTTACGGTATCGCATGGGGCGCGATGGGTGCGGCTGAATTCTGCTGGAAAGCTGCCCGTCAGTACACGTTAGATCGTAAGCAGTTTGGTCGTCCGCTAGCCGCGACACAATTGGTACAGCTGAAACTTGCCAATATGCAGACTGAAATCACGCTAGGTCTACAAGCCGCGCTACGTGTGGGTCGTCTGATGGATGAAGACAATGCAGCGCCTGAGATGATTTCACTTATTAAGCGTAACAACTGCGGTAAAGCACTAGATATCGCACGTATTTCGCGTGACATGCATGGCGGTAATGGTATCTCTGATGAGTTCCACATTATCCGTCATGTGATGAACTTAGAGGCAGTTAACACCTATGAAGGTACGCACGATATTCATGCTCTCATCTTAGGTCGTGCGCAGACTGGTATTCAAGCATTCTTTTAAGTATTCCTAGCTAATACAACTGTATTTATAACGTACGTTACTGCTTGGCTTTTTATTAATAACAGCATTAATAGTGGCGTACGTTTTCAGTTGTTCTTCATGATTTTACTGCTTAGCCATTAAATGATGAAGAACAATTTTATCATCAAAAAATCAAAAAAATACGTGACACAATAAGGGATTATTATGACGGATATGGCAAAAGGTGCATTGCATGGTATCAAGGTGCTTGATTTATCGAGAGTGTTGGCAGGTCCTTCTTGTACTCAAGTACTCGCAGATTTGGGCGCTGAAGTCATCAAGGTTGAGCGTCCGCATATCGGTGATGAAACGCGCCATTGGGCACCGCCAACATTCAGCAATGACACCTCTGCTTACTACGCTACCATCAATCGTAATAAAAAATCACTCACGGTCGATATCACTACTGATGCAGGGCAGGCCATCATTAAGAAACTGGCCGTTGATAGTGATATCTTGGTAGAGAATTTCAAAGTGGGTGGTCTGAAAAAATATGGCTTGGATTATGACAGTCTAAAACAAGACAATCCACGTCTGATTTATGCGTCATTGACGGGGTTTGGTCAGACAGGGCCAGATGCTGCGCGCCCTGGTTATGATTACATTATTCAGGGGTTGTCAGGACTGATGAGCATTACAGGTCCAAGTGATGGCGAACCGCATAAAGTTGGCGTCGCAGTGGTCGATTTGTTTGCAGGGTTGCAGCTGACGATTGGTATTCAAGCGGCTTTGATTGCTCGTGAGATTACGGGGTTAGGGCAACAGGTAGACGTTGCACTTTTAGATAGTGCGCTTGCCATGCTTGCCAATGTGGGTATGAACCATTTGGCATCAGGTCAAATCCCGCCCAGACTGGGCAATCAGCATCCTAATATCGTGCCTTATCAAGTGTTTGCAGGTCAGGGTGAGCAGCACTTTATATTAGCCTGTGGGAATGACAGTCAGTTTGCCAAACTATGTGACGTGCTCGCAGTGGATTGGCACATGGATGAGCGTTTTACGACCAATCCACAACGCGTTGCTAATCGTGAGCTGCTGTGTGATGAGCTGAGCAAGAAATTTGCCGAGCAACCACGCACTTATTGGTTAGAGGTGTTGGATAAAGCGGGTATTCCGTGCGGGGCAATTCATAATGTCGCTGAAGCCTTGGCAATGCCGCAAGCGCTGGCACGTGAGATGGTGGTTGATTTTGCCACGCAAGGCAGTCCGGTAAGAGCACTTGGTAGTCCAATCAAACTATCTGCATCACCCGTCACTTATCGGTCACCGCCACCGAAGTTGAGCGAGCATACCGATAGTACGCTTGCTGATTTGGGCTACGACAGCGACATGATTGCTAAGCTAAAAGCCGATGGGATTGTTTAGTTAGGCATCAAAAAAAGCGCCATTGGAAAAAATGTTAAACAAAGGAATGTTAAGCATGAAGATATATAGCCATGAAAATCTAAGTCTACACAGACCACTCCCTTATTTTTCTTATGGAAAGATGCATGAGCCGTTAGAGATACCAGAGCGTATGGTTGAGTTCTTAAAAGCACCAGCAGCGTTAGGGTTAGAGGTGACGACCGTTACCGATATTGGCATTGGGCCTATATTAGCGGTTCACGATTTTGGTTACGTTGAGTTTCTCAAACATGGCTATGATGACTGGATGGCAGTAGAGGAAGATTTGGGTGCACAGGTGCAAACGGGGATTTTTGTGCCGTATGACAATTCCGGTATCGGTATCATGGCAAAAGCGGCGAAGTATCAGGCCGATGATAGTGCACCTATCAGCGAGCATTCTTGGACGTCCATTTATTGGTCGGCACAGACTGCACTCAATGCGGCTGAAGCATTGCTGAACAATGATTTATCAGATACCGAGCGTGCCGAAAGTCATATACAGCTTTGCTTCTCACGGCCGCCTGGTCACCATGCGCGCAAGAGCGCAGCAGGTGGATTTTGTTACCTTAATAACGCCGCCATCATCGCCGAACATCTGCGGCAAAAATACGAAAAAATCGCCATCATAGACACCGACATGCACCACGGACAAGGTATCCAAGAGATATTTTATGGTCGCAGCGATGTGCTTTATACCTCGGTTCACGGTGACCCCGTTAACTTTTATCCCGCCGTGACAGGGCATGCGTTTGAAAGGGGCACAGGCGTGGGTGAAGGCTATAACATTAACTTCCCGATGCCACATGGCACCGATGAAGCTGGGTTTTTTGAGTATGTTGATAAATCTATTGAAGCGATAACGCTATTTGACCCTGATGTCATTGTGCATGTCTTAGGTTTTGATGTTTACGAGAACGACCCAGAAGCGAGATGTGCGGTGAGTACGCAAGGATTTAAAATATTGGCACAAAAGATAAAAGCGCTAAACAAACCACTGATTGTTTTAGTCGAGGGCGGGTATTACTTGCAAAAGCTCAATGACAATTTGCAAGCATTTTTATCAGGGCTTATTTCAGAAGATTAACAGTTATCACCAAAATAACTGAAAGAGTTTGAAGTAAACAAGAAACTAGCAGCGTTTAAGTTTTATTTATTATCGATAAAACCCAAACGCTGCTCAATTTGCTGCGCCAATTCAATCAATACCGCGCTGACCTCAGCACGCTTGGACTCATATTCGCCTTGCAAAAAGCTAACTGCCATACCCGCAACGGCATTGCCTGACGCATTGCGAATATAAGTACCTAAACAATACATCCCTTCGCGCAGTTGCCCATCATCGAGTGAGATACGACTGTTTTGAATGGCGGTCAACTCGGTGGACAAATCGCTAAAGTTATCAACACCGTGTTGGGTAATAGGCGTAGGGAAGCCAGTAGCGTAGATAGATTTTATACTGTCCATAGAAAAGGTTGAGAGCATGGCCTTGCCCGTGGCAGAGAATACCGCTGGTACGCGAACACCAGCGCGAAAGGTAAAGCCAAGCGGGGCAGGCGCTTCATGACAGGCTAAAAAAACCACTTCACCTAAATCAAGTTTAGATAAGGTGACTGTATGTTGAAGAAGAATCGGATACTGGACAATGAGGTCTTTAAATAACTGGATGACGCCTTGCTGCTGTTCATACTTACCTGCCCAATACATCAAATAAGAGCCTAAATGAAAGCGGCTATCGCTGTCTTTATAAATGACATGCTTAGCCAAAAGACTTTGCAAAATATTGTGGGTTGAGCTACGTGGTAGATTGAGCTCTTTAGCAATATGAGCTGCCGTCAAAGGCTGCGCACTGTCGGTAATTAAATCTAAAATCTGAAAGGTTTTGTCCAAGGCAGGAACAGCAGTTGAGCTCATAAGGAACCTATAAAAGTCAGTAAAATTGGGAAAATATAAAAATAACGCGATAAATCATCATTAAAATGAGAATAGGGGTTGCAAATAGCTGGCTATCATTCTTATAATGATGTCTCATATATAGAATAGATGTTCAGTATATTGAACACTTAACAAGTTATCAATAATTATTTAAATCATAACCTTCTATTTATTATTATTCACTTATCGCTATAAATCTGCGAATCCTATTTGCAAACCTCAATTGACAAGGAGCGTCACAATGTCACAACTGTCACAGTCTACGCTACAGCTATCGAACCCAGATCTACTTAAACAGCAGTGTTTCATCAAAGATGGCTGGCATGCCGCTAGTGATGACTCGACTATTGATGTGAGCAATCCTTTCAACGGCGATATCATCGGTACGGTACCAAGCCTAACGACCGACGATGTGAACGACGCGGTTACCGCCTCTCATGAAGCCCAGATCCTTTGGGCAGCCAAAACCCCAAAAGAGCGGGCAGAACTGCTGCAAAAGTGGGCTGACCTTATCGATGCCAATAAAGAAGATTTGGCCATCATTATGACTGCCGAGCAAGGCAAGCCTTTAACCGAATCACGCGGGGAAGTTGGCTATGCCAATAGCTTTATCCGCTGGTTTGCTGAAGAAGGTAAGCGCGTATACGGCGATGTTATCCCTGCCAATCAAACCCAATTGCGCCATGTCATCCTAAAACAGCCTGTCGGTGTCTGCGCGGCTATCACACCTTGGAACTTCCCAGCAGCGATGATTACCCGTAAAGCAGCTCCTGCACTAGCGGCAGGCTGTACCATGATTATCAAACCTGCGACCGAAACGCCATTTTCTGCATTGGCACTCGCGGTATTGGCTGAGCAAGCCGGTATTCCAGCAGGCGTTATTCAAGTCGTCACGGGCAAGTCGTCAACCATCGGCGATATCCTAACCGGCGATGCACGCATTCATAAGCTGTCATTTACTGGCTCTACCGAAGTCGGTCGTACCTTGATGGCACAGTGTGCCCCAACCATCAAAAAACTGTCATTAGAGCTCGGCGGTAATGCACCCTTTATCGTTTTTGATGATGCCGATCTTGAAAAAGCCGCTGAAGGCTTAATCGCTTCTAAATATCGTAACGCGGGTCAAACCTGTGTTTGTGCCAACCGTGTCTATGTACAAGACAGCATTAAAGATAAATTCCTCGACGTATTTGTACAAAAAGTCGCTGAGCTTAATGTCGGTAATGGCATGGATGAAGGCGTGGATATTGGTCCTTTAATTAACAAAAAGGCGTTGGAAAAAGTGCAAGCGCTGCTCAAAGACGCGTTAGATAAAGGCGCGACGCTTATCGCTGGCGGCAGCACCAATGACGCCTCAGAGCTTACTTACAATCCAACAGTCATTACCGATATCAGTGCTGAGATGGATATCGCGCACGAAGAAATCTTTGGCCCTATTGCTACTATCTTTACCTTTAAAGATGAGGCAGACGTTATTCGTCAAGCCAACGATACTATCTACGGCTTGGCTGCTTATTTCTACAGTGGTAGTTATGCACGTTCATGGCGCGTTACCGAAGGTCTTGAGTACGGCATTATCGGTCATAATACGGGTCTGATCTCTACCGAAGTCGCTCCATTTGGCGGTGTCAAGCAGTCTGGCTTTGGCCGCGAAGGATCAAAATACGGCATCGAAGAATATGTCGTGACCAAATACTGGTGCTCTGACGTCAGCTAATCGTTTAGCGACATGCGCTCTCTTTTAAGGTTTTAATTGTCACACCGTATCGAACGGGATTCAGCACCATGAATCCCCTCTATAGCTAGCAACTAACAACTGTTAACTATTAGATAAACCATTCCTCAAAACCGCCATTTAATCATTGGCACTTATGTTAAAAATAAAGAAAAGGACATTCCCATGACGACTACCAATAAATCACTACTTGAGCGCCGTAAAGCTGTGTTACCAACAGGACTTGGCGTTGCTTATCCCATCTTTGCAGAAAAAGCAAAAAACTCAGAAGTTTGGGATGTTGAAGGCAATCGTTATATTGACTTCGTTGGTGGTATCTCAGTACTGAATACGGGACACAGCCATCCAAAAATCACCCAGCGTGTGCATGAGCAACTCGACAAGTTTACCCATACTGCGGCGCAAATGATCAACTACGAATGCTATGTGGATCTTGCCGAAAAACTTTGTGAAAAAGCCCCTATCAGCGGTGAGAAAAAAGCATTCTTTTTAACGACTGGTGCAGAAGCGGTCGAAAACTGTATCAAGATTGCTCGTGCGAAAACTGGTCGTCCAGGTATCATCTCTTTCGTTGGTGGTTGGCATGGTCGTACTTTAATGTGCATGAGTTTGACAGGTAAAGTGCTGCCGTACAAAAAGAACTTTGGTCCAATGCCAGGCCCTGTATTCCATGCGCTATTCCCAGCTGAAGAGTTGAATGTCACAGAAGCACAAGCGCTGCATAGCCTTGAGATGATTTTCCAAGCGGATATTGATCCTAGCGAAGTGGCGGCGATGATTATCGAGCCAGTACAAGGCGAGGGTGGTTTTCATCAAGTCACCCCATCATTTGCCAAGTCTTTACGCGATATCTGCGACGAACATGGCATTGTCTTGATTTTTGATGAAGTGCAGTGTGGTTTTGCCCGTACGGGTACGTTGTTTGCCACCGAGCAGTTGGGCGTTGAGCCAGATCTAATGACCAGTGCTAAGAGCTTGGCAGGTGGTTATCCTATCTCTGCCGTTATCGGTCGCGCCGATATCATGGATGCGCCGCAAGTCGGCGGTTTGGGCGGTACATACTCTGGTAACCCACTGGCTTGTGTGGCTGCACTCGCTGTCATGGAAGTTATCGAAGAAGAAAACCTACTTGAGCGCAGTATTGAGATTGGCGACAAAATCGAAGCTTTCTTAAAGGGCTTAAACTTAAGCAGTATCGGTCATATACGCCATAAAGGCGCCATGCTAGCGTTTGAGCTAATCGATAGTGATGGCAAGCCTGATGTGGAAGCGACTACTAACCTAAAAGCCAAAGCGTTTGAGCAAGGTTTATTATTAGCGTCTTGCGGTATGTATGGCAACGCCATTCGTGTGATGGTGCCATTGACGGTTGAAGATGAAGTGCTCCAAGAAGGTCTAGATATTATCAAAGGTATCCTAACCGCTTAATAGGTATTCAGTGTTTATTTATAGTGAAATACATCACTTTTAATCAAGCCTCGATCTTGGTTAGAAGGTTATCTTTAATAGCACAGCAAGATTGCCCATATGGCACTCGCTTTGAGTACATTTTTTACAACGGCGCCTTGCAAGTCAAGACGCCGTTGCTGTTTGTACTATTTGAATATGAAACAAGTAGTGCCGAACAGCTTGGATCAAAAGGTATATATGATAATTATGATGGGTACTATCCCACTAAACAAAAAATAGTGTGACCGTCAAGGGTTAACACGGATGACACACAGACAAGGAGCAGGTTATGTCTGAATTAAAAAAATCGTTAGGGACGCTAGATATTATCGCCTTAGCATTCGGTGCTATGGTTGGTTGGGGCTGGGTAGTCTTGGCTGGTGGTTGGATTTTATCTGCGGGGACGTGGGGCGCAATGCTGGCGTTCTTGATAGGCGGCTTGGCAGTGATACTGATTGGTGTGACTTATGCCGAGCTTGCCGCATCGATGCCGATTACGGGCGGTGAGCATACCTATACGCATAGAGCACTGGGGGTAAATGTCTCCTTTATCTGCTCATGGAGTATTTTATTTGGGTATTTTTCGGTGGTCGCGTTTGAGGCGGTTGCCTTGCCGACAGTCGTAGAGTATTTTATCCCCAATTACAATCAAGGATATCTCTGGACCATCGCTGGTTGGGATGTTTATGCCACTTGGGTTGGTGTTGGGATGCTGGGCTCAGTCATCGTCACTTGGCTAAATATCCGCGGTATGGAAGTCAGTGCGTGGTTCCAAAAGACGGCCGTATTGGGCATCTTATTTGTTGGTACGTTGCTGTTCATTGGCGCAGTCATGTTCAATCCTGAAGGCTCAAACTCAGTACAAGCACCTGCATTTATCGGTGGTATTGGCGGTATGATGGCCGTTATTGTCATGGTGCCGTTTATGTTTGTCGGCTTTGACGTTATTCCGCAAGCGGCAGAAGAAATTGATCTGACTCGTCCTAATATTGGTAAATTTTTGATTTTATCGATTGTCGTTGCGGTAATGTGGTACGTGGGTATCGCTTGGAGTGTTGGCACGACCTTGCCACTCTTACAAGCCGAAAACTCAACGCTCGCCACTGCGGATGCGATGACCAATGCTTGGCATGGCAAGTGGGCAGGTATTTTATTAGTCATTGGCGGTGTGCTTGGTATTTTATCAAGTTGGAATGCCTTCTTGATTGGTGGTAGCCGCCTACTTTATGCCATGTCAAAAGCACGTATGTTACCCGCATTTTTAAGCAAGCTACATCCAAAGTATAAGACGCCGTCGAATGCCATTTTATTGATTGGTGGTTTGGCGACTCTAGCACCCTTGTTTGGTCGTAAAATGCTGGTGTGGATCGTCGATGCTGGTGGCTTTGGTATCGTTATTGCTTATACCTGTGTCGCTATCTCATTCTTAGTACTCCGCTACCGCGAGCCTGATATGGTACGCCCATTTAGAATACCAGCAGGTAAGCTTGTGGGCATGATTACGATTGCGCTAAGTTTTGGAATACTCATGCTGTATATGCCAGGTATGCCATCCGCGCTAACCCCTATCGAGTGGTGGATTTTCTTTGGCTGGACAGTCTTAGGCATTGCGTTATATGGCTATGCAAGGGTGAAGTATCCGGGTATTAGCGAGTCAATTATGGCAGAAGAGTTACGTGAATTAAAAATCGTCAATCAATTATGGTTAAAAGACAATCCACCTAAGCAATAGTTTTTTCGATGGGTTATTTTTTAATAACCTCAACTTTTAAAAAAAGCCTAACAGCCAATGTTAGGCTTTTTTTATCTAAATGTCCCGTCCTGAAATTAAGTTGTCGATTACGACTTATCACGAATCAGTTTATAGTTTAAAAACTCAGTGATACCAAGGGTGCCAAGCTCGCGACCAAATCCTGAGCGTTTAACGCCGCCAAACGGGGTATTGGCTTCGCTACCAGAAGGCGCATTGATAGTGACCATACCGACTTCTAATTTGTCAGCAATCTCAGCGGCTAGCGCAGCATCTTGCGTTTGGATAGAAGCGCCAAGTCCAAAGGGTACGTCGTTAGCGATTTTAATAGCATGCTCGATATCACAAGCTTTGTAGACGACTGCCACAGGACCAAATAGCTCCTCACGATAAACATCCATAGACTCAGTTACATCTGTCAATACCGCAGGCTTAAACCACGCACCCGGCTTGTCTTTGACCATGCCACCTTCGACCAATACGGTCGCGCCTGCTTGAATGGCGCTATCGAGCTGTTCTTGCAAGTTAACTGCGGCTGCCTTTGAAGACATTGGACCAATGAAAGTACCTTCATCAAGTGGATCAGCGAGTGTCATGTTACTGACGGCATTAGTGAACCCTTCAACGAATTTATCATACACAGATTCGACGACGATAAGACGTTTGGCAGCATTACACGCTTGTCCTGTATTGCCAAAACGACCAGAAATAGCCCCTTTTATAGCTTGTTCGATATCCGCATCAGCTGCAACGATAAAGGCGTCTGAACCGCCAAGCTCTAGCACGACTTTTTTCAGCGCGCCGCCTGCTATTTTAGCAACTGCTTGCCCAGCTCGCTCAGAGCCTGTTAGCGAAACGCCTTGTACGCGGCTGTCTTCGATGATAGTCGCCGCTTGCTCATTGGTGGCAAACACATTGTTATAAACACCCTCTGGTAAGCCAGCATCTTTTAGGATATCAGCGATGGCTTCTGCAGTCTTAGGACATTGCGGCGCATGCTTTAGAATAACGGTATTGCCTGCCATAAAGTTTGGCGCGACAAAACGTGCCACTTGATAGTGCGGGTAGTTCCACGGCATGATACCTAATAGAGCGCCCACAGGACGTTTTTCTACTGAAGCTGACCCTGAGTCAACATCAATGGTACTAGGTGCTAGTAGCTGCTCAGCGTTGTCTGCATAGTAGCGATAGATATCGGCAACTAGACCGATTTCACCTTTCGCTTGTGCAACGGGCTTGCCCATCTCATTGGCAACGACGCGGGCCAGCTCATCTTGACGTTCAAGATAGATATCGGCAATTTTATGAAGTATGGCACTGCGCTCATCCAATGAAACCTGACGCCAATCTTGATAAGCGGTATTGGCTTGTGCAATAGCGTTCTGGATGTCCTGCTCAGTTGCCGTAGGGTAGGTGGCTTCTACTTCGCCAGTGGCTGGGTTATTAACTTGATAATCGCTCATAGCTATGTCCTTTTTTAAAATATTATTGGGTTCAACATCCATTTGGGTCTATATTTTTATGCGCGTGCTTTTAATTGATGATTTTGGCTGCTGCTGAGTAATACAGTGAATATTACCACCGCCAAAGACAATCTCCTTTGTGCGTACTCCCACTACTTGATGCTGAGGAAATACTTTTTCAAGCTGCTCGATGGCTAATGAATCATTTTCATCATCATATTGCGGTACGATGATAGCCTCATTACAAATTAAAAAATTGGCATACGAGGCGATACAAACATCGCCAGTATGACGCGCCTTGGCATCGTCAGACTGCTCAATATCATAGTCCTCAGGTAAAGTAACAGGTTGCTTGGTACAGCAAAGCTTATGGACTTTTAGGCGGCGACCTTTTGCATCGGTCATATTTGAGAGCTGCTCATAGGCTTTTTGCGTTGCTTCATAAAACGGATGCTCAGAATCATCAGTGTATAAACAAACCACTTCACCAGGGCGCGCAAAGCAGGCAATATCATCAATATGACCAGTGGTTTCGTCAGGATCAATACCGTCATCAATCCACAGTACTTTTTGCACATTGAGATAGGCTTTTAACGTGTCTTCAATTTGAGCTTCGGTTAGGTGCGGGTTACGCCCAAGACTGAGCAAACACATACGTGTGGTCAGAACCGTGCCTTCACCATCGACATGAAATGCACCGCCTTCCATCACAAAGTCATCCGTTCGATAGCGTTTGATATCTAGATGGTCACATAAGCGTTCAGCCAGCTTATCATCGTCATCCCACGGCGAGTATAGTCCATCATAGTCGCCGCCCCATGCATTGAATGTCCAATCACAGGCGCGTAGCTCACCTTTATTATTGATTAAAAATGTCGGGACAGTATCACGCGCCCAAGCATCGTTACTGGGCATTGATATGACGTCGATGTCAGCAGGTAGACTATCGCGGCATGATTGATAATCATCAGGATTGACCAGTACGCCAACCTCACAAAATCTGTTGATTGCCAATGCGACATCAGCATAAGCTTTCTGAGCAGGAGCGGCTTGTTGTCGCCAGTTATCAGCACGGTATGGCCATACCATCCATATTTTTTGTATCGGCTCAAATTCTGCTGGCGTGTAAAAGCCGTCTTGTTGTGGTGTTGAGCCAGTGATTGATTGGTTCGGGAATAATGACATATAGAGCACCTTATTTGACGATAGCGCGAGTGAGCTTGCTTGTTAACAAACTCTATCCATGAGTTAGCAACGTGCCATACATCGATGGACGACGATCACGGAAAATGCCCCATTGCTGACGTTCGATAGCCAGTTGATCTAAGTCAAAAGTCGTACTAAGTATCTGTTCTTTATCTTTAGATGCTTCTTGGATGATCTCACCGCGACCATCCGTGATAAACGAGCCACCGTAGAATGCCATGACGCTATCGTTTCCGTTTTGAGTAATCGTCTCAGTGCCAATACGATTGGCTGCTACGACTGGCATGAGATTAGCGGCAGCATGACCCTGCATACAGCGTTGCCAATGACCTTTTGAGTCGATGTCCAATGTTGGCTCATCACCAATCGCAGTCGGATAAAACAGTATTTCTGCACCCATTAATGCCATGCTACGAGCGCATTCAGGGAACCATTGATCCCAGCAAATACCGACACCAATTTTGGCATACTTGGTTTGCCAAACCTTGAATCCAGTGTCGCCGGGGGTAAAGTAAAATTTTTCGGCATAAGGAATGCCATCTGGTATATGCGTTTTACGATAAGTGCCAAGTATCTCGCCATCGGCATCAATCACGGTCACGCTATTAAAAAAGGTATTGCCTGATTTTTCATAAAAGCTAATCGGTAATACCACTTCTAAGTCTTTAGCCAACTGTTTGAAGTGATTGATGGCCGCATTATCCTCAACTGAGGTCGCAAGGCTAAAGTAATCAAAATCATGAACTTGGCAGAAGTAAGGCGTCTCAAACAACTCTTGTAGCAAGATAATATTGGCACCAGCTTTAGCAGCTTTGGTCACTAATTCAGTAGCAGTATCAATATTTTGTTGTATATCCCAGCCGCAAGCCATTTGGGTCGTAGCAACGGTGACATTTCGCATGATCTAAATCCTTATCGTATTTATTAGTGACTACCATATAAAAGGGCTGTTTTTATTGACTGACGAACAATCTCTCATTGTCCGTTAGTCAATGATTAAAATAATAGCGCTAAGGTTGGCTTAAGCCATCATATAACCCAATCCTAAGAAGGTGACGACGGATAAACCCGCGCCGAGCATGGCATAGGGGAACTGGGTAAAAGCGTGCTGCATGGGGGAGCAGCCAGCACCTTGCGCGGCAAGTAGCGACGAATCACTAAAGAAGCAAGCATGACTACCAAATGATGATGCTGATAACAATGCGCCAATCATAAGGGGAGTGCTAACGCCTAGTGCAATAGAGATTGGAAAGACAATCGGCATGGCAAGGACATACAGCCCCCAGCTTGATGATGTGGCAAAAGTTAAGAAAGCCATGACGGCAAAGATGACGGCAGGGAAAATAATAATCGTCATATAAGGCGTGATAGCTTCAATCACATATGAGGTCATGCCAAGCTCATCATTGATGGCTTTTAAGAAAAAACCGCCGATGACAGTTGAGAGCGGATAAAGCATGACTTTAAAGCCTTTAAAGATGGCTTCAACTTGCGTCTCAAAACTTAAAATGCCTTGCATCCAATAGACAACGACAGTCACAAAACAGGTCAATAATGCACCGCGTAATAGATCGATTTCGAAGTAGACCGTCGAGACAATTAACAAAATCATTGGGAAAGCAAAGTTTGCGATATTGGCTTTGAACGATAGCTTACGCTTGGCTTGGACGTTTGAGATCAGTTGCTCTTCGACAAAGGCTTCAGGAACAGGATTACCCGCTTTGGCGCGTGCCTCGGCTTTTTTCATCGGACCCCAGTCACCCAAAATGCCATACGCGACCAAGAATACAATCAAAAGTGCAAACCAAGCATATGCCATATAAGGAATCGCGCTGATATAAAGCCCAATACCTTCGCCATCGCCAGCCACACCGTTTTCTTCTAAAAGACCTGCAAAGTAGACCGCCCAAGTAGAAATAGGCACGATAATACACATCGGTGCGGCGGTTGAATCGACGATATAAGCAAGCTTCTCACGAGAAACGTTATAGACGTCAGTGAGTTTTTTGACGGAGGTTGATACGGCTAGACAGTTTAAATAATCATCGATAAAAACCACCACGCCCAAAGCAAAGGTGGCAAGTAATGACTGACGGCGTGACTTAATGATTTTTTGTAGCCATTCACTAAAGCCATCTAGACACCCACTGATCTCAAGCAGTTGAATGAGACCGCCCATTAGACCACAGACGAGAACAATCCAAATAATGGTCTCATTACCTAGCACCATCGACATGTTGTCTGCAAAAGGGGAGACCAAATCAAAAGGATTGAGCATCACGAGGCCAGCGACACAGCCTGCGATCATGGATTCGAATGGTCGCCTAGAGACAATGGCAGTGACTAATACTAGTAATGTTGGTAGTAAAGATAAGGCGCCCCAAGATTGGTCTGGGGCACGGCTGGTAGATAGCCAAGCAAAAGCCAGATAAATAACGACGGCTACTATAACGGTGAGAAATACTCGCTTATTATGATACTGTCCTTCGACCGCATCATTGAGCTTCATGTTCATATTTACGCTCCCTGTAAAACCTCATTGTTTTTTTAAACAAGCTCTATTCTATGGTTGACGCGCGACAGACAGTAGCGAATCAACTGTCTATCGGGCCCTATCACAACAATCCGTTGCTATGATAGGTCACTGTAACGACCGCTTTTAAAGTAAAAACACCTTATTCAATGTTTATTATTCAAAGTTTTTATGCGTTTACATGCCAGTGGTATCTTTTAGCGCATACCACCATGAGCCCATAACCGAGTAAGGGACTCGCAGCGCTCGACCACCTGGGAATGGAATCCAAGGAATCTGTGCAAAAGCATCGAACTCTTTGGTTTTACCATTGATGGCATCGGCTAATATTTGTCCAAATAGATGCGAGCCTGTCACGCCATGACCACTATAACCATGGGCGAAATATACTCGCTCATGTAGTTTGCCCATTTGTGGTACGCGGGAAAAAGACAACGCAAAGTTCCCACTCCACGCATAGTCGATTTTGACATCGCGTAACTCTGGAAAAATCTTAGTCATGTTTGGTCTAATTTTAGCTGTGATGTCGGCGGGGTCTTGACCACCGTAGACTGTACCACCGCCGAATAACATGCGCTTGTCTGCTGAGAGGCGATAGTAATCCAAAATGTAGCGGACATCTTCGACACAAACATCGGTTGGGAGGAGCTGGTCTGCTAAATCACCCAGCGGCTCGGTGGCGATAATCTGCGTCGATACAGGCATGACACGGTCAGTCAGTTTAGGGATGACTTTATTGAGATAGGCATTGCCGCATAGCACCGCGTGCTTACAAGTTACGGTGCCAAACTCGGTGATGACTTTGATAGAGTCATCGGCATATTCAATATCAACCACTAAGGTGTTCTCATAAATGGTGCCGCCGCCTTGCTCAATGGCCGCTGCTTCACCTAGAGCAAGATTCAATGGATGGAAGTGTCCACCAGAGTGATCGATGACCCCGCCCACATAGGCATCTGATTTTATATGCTCTTGGATACCGCGCTTATCGAGCATCTCTCTATCATGCATACCATGGCTCTCCCACAGTGCATGCGTTTCTTGTAAATCTTTTAGCTGACCATTATTTAATGCCGCAAAGATGTTTTTTTCTTTGAGATCACAGTTGATATCGTAGTCTCTAATAAAACGACGAATGATTTTGCCACCACGAGTCACAAGCTGACCAACGAAATCTGCATTTTCTTGACCATAAGACTTCTTGATTTTTTGTAGGCTGGCATTTAGACCATTGACAATTTGACCGCCATTACGACCTGATGCGCCCCAACCAATTTGCGCGCCTTCTAAAACCACGACTTCATGATCGGTTTCAATAAGATGCAGGGCAGTTGATAAACCGCTATAGCCGCCGCCAACCACACAGATCTCCACTTGGATGTCATTTTTTAGCGTTGGTCTATCCGGCTTAGGATTACGACTGGCTGCATAATAGCTATCAGGATATTGCCCTTTATCTGAATAATGCGGGATATTGCGCGTGTTATTCGAGGATAGGTTTTGGTTCGTTTCTGCATTGCCGTTTAAATTGCTACTTGAGTTGCTATTTGACATATCAAACATCCTGTAAATAGGTGAGGTATTCAAGGTTGGTCACTTGTTGAGCAAAGCGTTTGGCTTCTTGCTTTTTGACCGCGATCAACAGCTCAATCATCTCGCTTGGGAACAGCGAATCAATCACATCACTGCTTTCAAATTTGCGGATGGCGGACAGCCAGTCAAGTGGCAAGGTCTTAAGTTCTGCTTCGTCGTAAGTAATGCTATTAATGGGTTCTGGCGCTTCTAGCTTGTTTTCGATGCCATACAGCATACCTGCCAGTACCGCACTACAGACCAGATAAGGATTGGCGTCGGCGCCAGAGACACGATGCTCGATACGGCGTGCTTTTGAGTCACCACCAGGGATACGTACTGCCGCCGTGCGGTTTTCATAACCCCATGACACATTGTTTGGTGCTAGCGTACCGGGTGTAAAGCGGCGATAAGAATTCACATGTGGGGCAAATAACAACGTGCAATCTGACATGGTCTTTAACAATCCGGCGACTGCATGGCGCAAGATATCTGAGCCTTCATCTGACCCATCATCAAAGACATTATTGCCGTCTTTATCTAATAAGCTGCAATGCACATGAAAACCATTACCCGACTGTAGACCAAAAGGTTTTGCCATGAATGTCGCAGTGAGTTTACGGCGAGCAGCGACGGCCTTGACGACCTGTTTGAACAAAATCGCATCGTCAGCGGCTTTTAGTGGATCGTCTACGTGTAATAAATTAATCTCAAACTGACCACAGCCATTCTCTGCCAAAGCAGCATCTGCTGGGATATCGAGATTTTTGCACTGTGCATAAACTTCGTCTAAAAATTCATCGAATTGTAATAGATCATTGATGCTCAAAATTGAGGTTTTATTCAGTCTTAGCCCACTTTTGGGGCGGATAGGTGGTCTTGGCGTTTCACCTTCAGTATAGTCAACCAAATAAAATTCCAGCTCAGTAGCCATCACTGGAGTCAAACCAAGCGCTTTGAATTTTTTGCTAATGTAATCCAAAACGTGTCTGGCATCACCGTAATAAGGTTCGTTATTTTCTGTATAAAGCCAAACAGGCAATAGCGATGAAGGCGCACTGGTGTTGAGAAGTGGATAGGCGGCACGACCAGTAGGACGAGCAATGGCATCTATATCGCCATTACATTGAGAAGACTCGATGACATCAGCACCCCAAATATCAACGCCTAAGATAGATAAAGGCAGTCGTATCGCACCGTTTT
>NZ_JADQAH010000019.1:0-11684 GCF_022129225.1 Psychrobacter sp. Ps7
CCTGATCCCTTCCCGAACTCAGAAGTGAAACATCATTGCGCCAATGGTAGTGTGGATTCGTCCATGTGAGAGTAGGTCATCGTCAGCTCTCTATTCAAAGTAAAACCCCCTTTGCGAAAGCAGAGGGGGTTTTCTTTGTCTGGGGATTTATTTGATATTCAATACTTTTTACCTATAACGTTGTCTATAAATGTGAAAGAGTGAATAATATTTCTTTCCTTTTTATACTATTGATTGTGATATTACTACTAAATCTATAGGATAGTAAGTTTTCAAGTATTATTAAGCTATAGTTTGGAGTATATACAGAATTGAAGGTTTCAGATCTTACCTTAAATACAATCAAGTCTTACATTACAGGCGATGGTGCTCCAACTCCTTATATGTCAGGACCAGAACTGATTAAATTTTTCAATGCTTTTGGGTTATCTCATGAATATTCTAGTGGAGGTCTTCCAAATGCATGGTCGAGAAATGAGTATACTTATGAACGCTTGAAAGAAGTAAATGGTAGTCCCCAGTTTAAGAAGTTAATTGAAGCGATTCCTGATATTAGAAGAGTTAGTAACCCTGATGAAATAGCTTCGAAACTTAGTAGAATAATAAAGTATGACGGTTATTTTTTTGAAATGGATGACCTAGGAATTTTTAAAGTGACTGGTTCTGGGGTTGATGACCCAATAATGATTGCTGCACACTTTCAGGAAATAAAAAATCAAATTATTGAAGCGATTCAGGCTGCAGAATTTACTATTTGGGTCGCTGTAGCATGGTTTACAGATAAAGATATTGGAAATGAATTACGTAACAAAAATCAGAGTGGGATAAATGTACGAATAATCGTAAACGATGATGTAACCACTGATAAATACGGCTTAGACTTTGGTTCTAGAGGCATTGAATATAAAAAGATTTCCCCAAGTTCTCATTGGGGAAAAAAATTAATGCATAATAGATTTATATAAAGTTATTCATGGATCGTATAACTGGACAAGTAATGCTCAACACAATAACGAAAGTATTACTATTACAGATAGTAGAACCTTAGCTGAGGAGTTTTCTAGGCAATTTATTGAGCTTTATAATCAGAAAAATTAACAGACGCATGAATGTTGATATTAAAGCATCTTGATTTTGTCTTACTTGCTATCTTCAAATGTTGACCCAGAAATACTTTGGCAGTGAATTAGTGGCATCATATATAAATCCTTTCTCTGAAAAATCTAAAGCCATAATCTCAAGTTTTAACTGAAGATTATTAAGAAGATATTTTGTTAATCAGCTCACTATTTAAAAGCTTTTAAAAAGAAGTAAGCCAAATATAACAACTATCAAAGGAAAACCTATGACCACATCAAAAGTAACTTATCAAGGCGACCTGCGTACTACCGCTATTCACTTGCAATCAAACAATGAAATAATCACCGATGCGCCAACGGACAATCAAGGCAAGGGCGAGGCATTTTTACCAACTGATTTATTGGCGACGAGTTTAGCCAGTTGTATGCTGACGATTATCGGTATTAAAGCTCGTGATATGGAGATTGACCTTGAAGGAACCACAGCTGAAGTGACCAAAGTCATGGCTGCTGATCCAAGACGCGTGAGTGAGTTCCATATCATCGTGACGTTCAACAGTGCGCTTGATGATAGAACGCAAACCATCTTTTATAACACCGCATTGACTTGTCCAGTCGCCAACAGTATTCACCCTGATATCACGCAGAACTTAACGTTCCGTACTGCTCGTGGCCTTTAAAACCATGGCAAAAACGTTATTGATCGTCGCTCAGGCGCCATCGCCGAATACTAAAAAATTAGCACAAGCGGCCTACGATGGTGCCAATCACCCTGATATAGATATCAAAGTCGTACTTAAATCTCCTCAAGATACGCAACCTGAAGATGTGCTAGCTGCTGATGCGTTATTGTTAGGCACGACTGAGAATTTGGCGTATATGGCAGGGCTGACTAAGGATTTTTTTGATCGCTGTTATTATCCGGTGTTAGAGAAGAAGCAGGGCATGCCATTTGCACTATATATTCGCGCAGGTCATGACGGTACGGGTACTAAGCTTGCTATGAAAACCATTACGACCGGATTGCGTTGGTCATGGATTCAAGAAGCGCTGATTTTACAGGGTGATTGGCAAGCAGTATTTACTGAGCAAGTCGAAGAACTGGCGATGACATTGGCAGCTGGGGTAGAAGCGGGTATTTATTAGTTTTTTCGACGCTTTGCTTGTCGCCATTATTAATATCAAAGCTACAGTAATGAAGATATATAAGGATATTAGCAGTGTTGAATGATGATTTAGATAATAGCCAATCGATTGCTCCTGCTGGAATAGCATTTTCTCAAGCGTGTGAAAATAATAAGCAGCCGATTCTAGAAGTTTTACAGCAAGAGTTGCAAGGTTCTATTCATGTGTTAGAGGTTGGGTCAGGTACGGGTCAGCATAGTGTGTATTTTGCCCCTAGATTGACTCATTTAACATGGCAGACCAGTGATATGTTGGCTAATCACGCCACCATCAATGCTTGGCATGCTGCTTATCTTGCCCCTAATTTATATGCACCGCTTACTTTTGATGTATCGTGTGATTCAGTGCCAATAAATGAGGTTGCCAATGCGCCTTATGATGCGGTATTTACCGCCAATACCTTGCATATCATGTCGTGGACTTTAGTGGCTAAATTATTCCAATTGGTCGGTGATATGCTACCTTTAAATGGTAAATTCATCGTTTATGGACCATTTAACGAAAATGGCATTTATAGCAGCGCAAGCAATCGTCAGTTTGATAATAGCTTACGGCAGCGTGATGCTAACAGTGGCATCCGTCATTTAGAAGACGTTATAGAATTGGCAAGTCAATACCATTTAACGTTAAGTAAGCGTTATGCTATGCCATCTAACAATCAAATATTAGTATTCGAAAAACTCTATTAACGTAAAAAGCTGAGTTGATTCACTGTGATAACACTATGAATCAACTCAGCTTTATATAAGTTCGAATCCGTAAAGACCAACCTATTTATAAATACTAACCTGTATTGCGTAGCCCTGCTGCCAAAGCATTGATACTACGAATCAATGCATCTTCGACAGCCAGTCTCTCGTTATTTTCCAATTTATCATCACTAGCGTTATCAGGCTGGCGCATACGCTTGAGTAGCTCAATCTGGATGTAGTTGATGGGGTCTAAATAGGCGTTACGCCATTCTAATGAATGAGCCAAGTCTTGTTGGTTTGAGAGTAAAGACGCCTGCTCTAGCAAGGAGTTGAGACCTGCGTGCGTCAGTTCATGCTCATCAATCACTGCCTGCATGACTTGCTCACGTAAGCTTTCGTCTTTACACAGTTGACTGTATGCACGGGCGATATTCCTCTCGGATTTGGTAAAAGCCATTTCAATATTACTGATAAAGACATTGAAAAATGGCCAGTTCTTATTCATCTCTTTCATTAACGCTTCGTCTTTTTTGACGCTATCTAAAGCACTGCCCACGCCATACCAAGCGGGAAGGGTAAAGCGCGCCAATGACCAGCCAAATACCCACGGTATCGCCCGAATCGTCGATTTGCTCGGCAGTCCTTTTTTACGGTGAGCAGGACGCGAGCCAATATTGAGCAATGAAATCTCTTGTACTGGCGTGGCCTCAGAATAAAACTGATAGAAGCCCTTTGTATTATCCGTCAGCTCTCGATATTGCTGTTCGCCTGCATTTGCCAAATCAGCAAATAACGCTTCATAGCTATCTAGCTGTTTGGGTTGTTCGACAAATCGTGACGAGCTGGCTTTTAGCGCCCCCGTGATTCCCATGGTTAATTCAAACACGGCAGTATCTGGATTGGCATACTTGGCGTAAAGTACTTCGCCTTGTTCAGTGAACTTGATCTGTCCATGTAAAGTGCCAGCAGGCTGAGCGGCGATGGCTTGATGGGTTGAGCCACCACCACGACTGACGGAACCACCACGACCATGGAACAGGCGGGTGGTGATACCATATTGATTGGCGATATCGGTGATGGTTTGCTGGGCACTATATAACTGCCAAGCGGAAGTAATAATGCCGCCGTCTTTAGAGGAGTCTGAGTAGCCAAGCATAATCTCTTGAATGTTTCCTGAGTGCTCAAGTAACTCCCGATATAGCCGATTGTCCAACACTATTGGCATAATTTTATCGATATTTTTTAAATCTTCGATGGTTTCAAACAGTGGCGCAACTGGTAGGGCAGAAAATAAATGCCCGTTCTTATCAATACCCGATAAACCTGCAAAACGCATCAGTAGCAGCACCTCTAATAGCTGACTGGCGTTATTGGTCATCGAAATTACATAGCTACCAAAAGTATCGTCGCCAACCAGTTTACGCAGTTTAGCGACAGAATTCATTAACGCAAGCTGTTCGTGTGTTTGCGCGCTTAAATTGTTGGTATAAATCAGCGGTGCACCGGGCTTTTCTAGCAAACGCGTTAGCCATTCTTGGCGCTCTGTTTCGCTGAGGGTTTTATAGTCGGGCAGATTTGAGGCGCTAGCAAAAATATCTGCAATGACTTCGCCGTGATATCCTGAATCTTGACGAATATCCAGCGCAGCCAAATGAAAACCGCAGGTTTTGACTAGGCGAATGGTATCAAGCAGTAAGCCTTCGCCATGTGCTTTGTCATGAGTATTGACACTTTTGCGAATAAGGCGTAAATCATCTAGCAAGGCCGTCGGTGTTGAATAAGCCTCTTTTGCAGCCTCTTTATCTGTGCCTTGGCTTTGGATATGCTGGTTGGTCGCTTTTATTTTAGCCAGAATAATGGACAGCAGTCTTCGGTACGGCTCATTATTGTAATCATCAGGATTGTAGCAAAAGACTTTTTGATCGAGTGTGCTGTAGTCTTTGATACGGGTATAAATCTCTGGCGCGATATCGACGATAGTATCGCTATGAATCAGTTCACGACGCAATTTTCTGACCAATACTTGATAATGACGCAGTACAGTATTGGCATGCATCAATACCGCCATTTCAGTGGTTTCGTGGGTGACGAATGGATTGCCATCTCTATCCCCGCCAATCCAAGAGCCAAAACTGACAAAGGCGGGTAAAGGGTAGTCGATTAACTCAGGATAGATATCGACGATAGCGTCTTTTATATTACGATACACTTTGGGAATGGCAGTGAATAAGCTGGCATCAAAATAGTGTAAGCCGTTGTTTATTTCATCATAAACCAACGGTTTTCGGCTGCGAACTTCGTCTGATGACCACAGTAAGTCAATGGTTTCTGCTGTTTTTTGCTTGGCTTGCATAAAGGCTAGACTGCCTTCGGGATAGTCGCTCATGGCATCGGTATGCTCATAGAGGGTCTGCAAGATATTCATGGTGGTGCGTCTACGGGCTTCGGTAGGATGAGCCGTAAAAACAGGAATAAATTTAAGGTGATCAATAAGCTCTTTGATTTGCGCAGGTTCGATTTGCCGCTCACGGCATTCTAACAAGGTGCGGCGAAAGGATCCTTCCCAGCTTTGATTGGACTGAGCACGCATAGTACGGCGTTGCTCACGCAGATAGTTTTCTTCCGTTAAATTGGCGAGGAAAAAGTAAATAGAGAATGCGCGAATGACGTTTTTTAAGGTTTGATTGTCTAATGAGGCAATAAGATCGATCAGCTGCTGTTTGTGTGCTGGATTATGCTCACGGCGCTCCTGAATAAAGCCTTTGCGTAATGTTTCGATAGTACGTAGGGTGTCCTCCCCAGATTGGCGAGAAATGGCCTCACCTAAAAATGCGCCTAACAATCTAACACGCGCACGCAATACGTCGTTCTTCAATAACATAATTGGCTTCCTTGGCTTTTAATCGACTCATTTATCAATGAGATAGGTTGGTTAATAATTAAGGGTCGCTGTTCTTATAGGATATAAATTAAAGTTATTTATATTCATTTGCTAAAAAATCCAAATAGCGTTTCCACGAGCGCTCATCTGCACGTGCATCATATCTATCACTGCCGAACACGCTAAAGGCATGTGGTGCACCACTGTATGTCACCATCTCATGCGGTACGTTGGCGGCTTCTAGCGTCTTACCCAAAGTGGCGAAGCTCTCTAGAGAGACAGATTCATCAGCAGAGCCATGGAATACTAAGATTTCTCCAGTTGTCTTGTCATAACTTTGACCCGTTGGAATATCAAAGGCACCATGGAAGGGTACAAATGCTTTTTGCTCAAATCCTGAGCGCGCCAGTTCCAGAGCAACGGTACCGCCAAAACAATATCCCATGGTAGTGCCTTTACGCACATCATTACCTTGTAGTCTTCCAGCATTCAACGCACCTTGAAGTATGCGACGCATTTTATTGCGATCATCGTATAACTCCCCAGTTAAGCGTTTGTTTTCTTCAATGGAAGTAGGACGAACGCCTTGCCCGAAAATGTCTGCCGCCAATACGTTGTAGCCCTCGCCTGCTAACATATCAGCACGTTTGCGTTCATAATCTGTCAATCCATCCCAGTCATGAATGAGTAAGATAAAAGGCGCATTCGCTTTGTCGGCTTTGGCGTAATAGCCTTCGTATGCTTGATCATCCACGGTATAGATAATATTTTTGGTTGTAATAGCGGCAGCCGTTTGACTAAAAGTCAGTGCCATTAGTCCGATTGACGCACCCATTAGCAATGAGTGATAAGGTTTTTTGGACGGAGTATTTGAAGTTGATAACATGGTAGGTCACCTTATAATCGTATAAAAAAGATAAATAGTTGGCTAAAACCATGCCCAGTTTATTTATCAACTGTTTTAATGCTTCATAAGAGCATACCTTAAAAAATCACCACATGACAAGAATCTATCGTCAACGTTAAAGCTCTCTTTAAATATGCTGAAATTACGGCTTTATCACGGCTGCAAACTTTAACCAAATATCAACAAGGAGTGCCATGAATTAGTCATATTTTTTGGCTAATATTAAAGACAGCTCTATACAAAGGTTCTAAAGAAATAGAGCCTACTTTTAATTACTAGCTAGGATGCATAATGAAAAATAATATTGATCATACTGACCCCGCTAAAGATATGAATACGGAACGTGGCAATGGTGGTGAGACTCACCAGCGCGCAGGGGATGACACTAAATTGCTAACGACCCAACAAGGTATCGTCATCTCTGACAATCAAAACTCTCTAAAAGCAGGCGCACGTGGGCCAACCTTATTAGAGGACTTTGTGTTACGAGAAAAAATCCATCATTTTGACCATGAGCGTATTCCTGAGCGTATCGTCCATGCACGTGGTAGTGCTGCTCACGGTTATTTTGAACTCACTGAGTCGCTCGAAAAATATACCACGGCGAAAATTTTGACTGAAACAGGTAAACAGACGCCTTTATTTACCCGTTTTTCTACGGTTGCAGGTAACAAAGGCTCAAAAGATACGCCACGTGATGTGCGTGGTTTTGCCGTAAAAATTTATACCGAAGAAGGCAATTGGGACATCGTTGGTAACAACATGCCGATTTTCTTTATTCAAGATGCGATGAAGTTTCCAGACCTCATTCATGCGGTCAAACCAGAGCCTGATCGTGGATTTCCGCAAGCCGCTTCGGCGCACGATACTTTTTGGGATTTTGTGTCATTAAGTCCTGAGACCATGCATAATTTAATTTGGCTGATGAGTGATCGTGCACTACCACGCAGTTTACGCATGATGGAAGGCTTTGGTATCCACAGCTATCGTCTCATCAATGAAGCGGGCAAGAGCACCTTTGTCCGTTTCCATTGGAAGCCAGTATTAGGTGTACAGTCAACCACGTGGGATGAGGCGGTAAAAATCTCAGGCGCTGACCCTGATTATCATCGCCGTGATTTATTTGAAGCCATTAATAATGGCGACTATCCTGAATGGGAGTTTGGCGTACAGCTATTTACTGAAGAAGAAGCTGATAAATTCCCGTTTGATCATCTAGATGCCACCAAATTGATTCCAGAAGAGATGGTGCCAGTGAAAGTCGTGGGTAAAATGGTGCTGAACCGTTATCCCGATAACTTCTTTGCAGAAACGGAACAAGTGGCGTTCTGTCCATCGCATTTGCCACCGGGCATTGATTTCAGTAACGATCCATTATTACAAGGTCGATTGTTCAGTTATCTAGACACCCAGTTATCACGTTTAGGTTCGCCTAACTTTGCCCAAATTCCAATTAATGCGCCGAAATGCCCGTTTGCCAATAATCAGCAAGATGGTCATATGCAGATGCAGGTACCTAAGACTCGTGTGCTCTATGAACCGCAAAGCTTAGATCCGACTAGACCACGTGAAAGCGCCAAGCGTGGCTTTGAATCATTCCATGAGCAGTTGGATGATGGTGTGAAAGGTCGCGTGCGTGCAGAAAGTTTTGCCGATCACTACAGTCAGCCGCGGATGTTCTATCGTAGCCAAACACCAGCTGAGCAAGCGCACATTGCTTCTGCTTATGCCTTTGAGCTAGGTAAAGTAGATACGGCGCATGTACGTACTCGTATGCTGAGTCATCTGCCGCATATCGATGAAGACTTGGCAAATCGTGTGGCAAAAGCGCTAGGTATGGAACTGCCAGAGCCTGCTGATGCCGCTGCTCCTGTACAGGATATGGCGACATCGAAAGCAGTACAAACGATTGGTCTAACGCCTAAGAGTTTAAAAGGCCGTTTGATTGGTATCTTGGTCGCTGAAGGCTCTAAGCATAGTGAAATCAAAAAGTTCGAAGAGGCGGCAAAAGCGCAGGGTGCTAGCGTGAAAATCGTTGCGCCCAATAAAGTGGTTGTCTTAGATGACGACACTCGCATACAAGCAGATGAGCGTCTCGCTGGCGGCCCTTCAGTGATGTTTGACGCAGTCGTTAGTATTATTATGCCAGACCAAGCTAAAAAGCTAGCAAAAGACAGCTCAGCACTAGATTGGTTTAATGATGCCTATGGACATTGCAAAGCGATTGCTTATTGCGGGGCGACTGATGAGTTTATCTTAAGTAAATTACCTATCGAAAAAGACAGTTTCGTGACGCCACTGGCTGAATTGGATACTTTTATCGAAAATGCCAGGTCACGCTTGTGGGAACGTGAGCCAAAGGTTCGTGATTTGGCGTAGTTTTTTTAGACCTTTAATAAAGAACTCAGCCATTGTGCTGGGTTTTTTATTGAATTTTTAAAGCTAATTTCAGAGTGCTTGGTAGCGCCTAAATATTTGAAAATAGAATAAAAACTCAATGTGTATTTTAGTTGTTTTTTTGTTAAATAAAGTTTAAATTATCTAACAATACTATTAGTCCGGAATTTTTATCGTGAAAACACTTAATAAGAATTTATCACTTAGTTTGTTGATTCTACTGACAGGCAGTCTAGTAGGTTGTGGCGGATCAAGTGGCAGCGATAATGCTACTTCTAACGAACAGATAAATACTGAAAAACCGAAACCCGAAAAACCCAAGCCAGAAACTTCAAAACCCAAGCCTGAAATACCGAAACCTGAAGTAGTAGAGCTAAAAGATACTTTGACCCTACCTTCATTACCTCTCAATAATAAGCCATTAGATATCGAAGCTAATAATGACGGATTGAATGACCTTAAAACAGGAATATTTGATATTGACATTGGTCGCTACGAGGATAATAACCCGCAGGGTTATAGCTGTACGGACAAGAATCGAACATATTGTACTTTTGTTAAACAGTACAAGCTGGACGAAAGTTTAAATAAAATTGTTGAACGCCATTGGATGTATGAGCCTGCATTAAAGCAATGGCTCTCAGTCAGTGATGGTATTACAGAAGACTTTTTTTATAATAGATACTTTACTGGAGATACTCTAAGCTACAATGGCAAATGGGGCAGCCGCGACGAACTTACGTTTCCTGATTATAGAAGTGATTTTAAGGTAGGCGCGGGTAAGCTGATTTTTGATAAAGGCAGCTCAAAATATGACGTTATTATTAAAGCGGTAGGTCTTCCAGGCGGGGCTAAAAGATACAATATCGACTTTATTTTAACGCAAGGTGAGGTAATAACGCTTGAAGATGTGGATTTTTTCTCAGGAAATAATCAATCAGGAGATGCCAACAAGTATTCAACATTAAAAGCGTATCGTGACGCTCACTCAAAAATTGAAGATTTGGTTTGTGCGCTTAAATTGAGTAACAGTGGACTGGTCTTTAACAAAGACACTCTTGGTGCTACTTTGTATAATATACAGCCTGTTTGTACTTATGCCATCAATTATAATGTTTCACCTCAAATACTAGAAGAAGGCGTCAAAACAGTAGCTGGGAAAAAAGTAATTTATCTAAATAACCCCACTGATATGTCATTAGAGGCCTCTAAAAATACCAGTGAGCAGCAGTATCTGATGGCAATTGCATTGGGTAGTGATGGAGTTGCTCAAATGGGCCGAGCATATCAACCAGGGTTTGGCTACTCTTTAGAAACCCAGATTTATGATAGAAAAGGAATTTATCAGTATATGGAAATCACCAGTGACGATAAAGAGGCATTGGTTTTACCATTCTAATTTAAAAACATCATGAATTAATAGGCAGTAAAAACTCAAATAAAAACCTAACATTAATGTTAGGTTTTTGCTTTTTAGCCAATGATGATTAAGCCAAAAAAAGAGTTAAGAAGCAAACCTATTTCAGACAAAAGCCCATCTCAAAAAAAATAGTCACAAGCGTTCACTCAAAATCATTACAAGTTGAATGGCGGGCGCTATACTAAAATTAATTATATTAAACAAGCCTCATCACCATAGATAGCTATGGGCAGGGAATGCAAATGAGTTTATGTAACATTGTACGCTTGGATGGATATATCCAAAGTACTTATCTTGCGGTATATCCAGATAAAATTATGCTGCTGGACGGTGGTTGCCGCCCTGATGTAGCGATGGTATTAGATTATATTAGAACGACGTTACAGCGACCAATCAGCGATCTAAAAGTCGTCGTGGTGACCCATATGCATCCTGATCATGCAGGCGGCGCTCATCAATTTAGAAAAGAGACGGGCTGCATCATTGTTTCGGCAGAAAAAAAGCGGCAATGGTATAGCGGTATCGGTGGGCATGCCATGCATTTTGTGGATATAAATCTTGCGCATTATGTGGCGAGACGTCAAGGTCGCTCCCTTAAGAACCTGTATTATCCTGCCCACCTTACGCCTGATATTATCGTTAAAGATGGGGATAGTGTGCCGAAATTTGATGAATGGCAAGTACTGGAAACACCCGGACATACAGATCGTGACTTGTCTCTATTTCATGTACCAAGTCGGCAAGTCTATACGGCCGACCTCATTATCAAACTGCGTCATAAGTTCGTGGCGCCTTTTCCTATTTATGATCCTAAAGTCTATATTCAGTCACTACAAAGAATAAAGGCGTTGAAACCATCCATGGTCATGATGGCACATGGATGTGAGCTGGCAATAGATGCAGCAACGTTTGATATGCTGATTACGCAAGCACCCAAGCATCCACGGACGATCAAAGACACGATTAAGCATAAGCTACTGTGGCGAAAAGACGCTGACTTCACTATTTTTAAACGAAACCGTAAAAAATAAAGTGAAATTTTAAACAAAAAAAAGCCCAGTCACTATTAATATAATGACTGGGTTTTCTAAATATGGTGGGCCGACCGCGACTCGAACGCGGG
>NZ_JADQAH010000019.1:11784-56073 GCF_022129225.1 Psychrobacter sp. Ps7
ACCAATTGATTAAAAGTCAACTGCTCTACCAACTGAGCTATCGGCCCTGAAGAGTATATAAAAAAGCATGGCTTTTTTAACTCTGCAAGTGAATTTACAGCTTCGTAAATTCGGTGAAGTTTTCTAAAAGAAAGCTTCTTAAACTTTGTTACTTATTATGCCAATACCTGATAGGGCAATGTACATAACAAGCATAATACTAAATATGGTGGGCCGACCGCGACTCGAACGCGGGACCAATTGATTAAAAGTCAACTGCTCTACCAACTGAGCTATCGGCCCTGAAGAGTGTATAAAAAAAGCATGGCTTTTTTAACTCTGCAAGATAAATTTCCTTAAAGGCAAACTTATTAAAACTAGACATCTAAAAAATGTCTTTAAACTTAATTTTTAATATTAGGTCAATCAACATTAAAAGAGGCATTAAGTTTGTTTCAACGTTTAAAGAATTTCTATCCCTAAACGTGAGAGCACATTATATACACTATCAGGACAATTACAACCCCGTAATATAAAAAAAGTGCAATTAAAGTAAAAAATATGCATTTTATTGACGTTTATCAGTGAATTTAAAGGAAATGCCGTATCCAGCTATCTAATATTTTGCAATATAGCGGTTAATCTCTAGAAAGTGCTTCAACAGGATCTAACTTGGCTGCATTACGTGCTGGTAAAAAGCCGAAGACAACGCCAATCAAGGTTGAACAAATAAAGGCAGCAATGATAGAGGTTGGTGAGTAAATCACTTTAAAGCTATCACCAGCAAAATTATTAATGATTTCACCAATAGCAAAGGCCAGTCCAATACCTAATAAGCCGCCCAAAATACAGACGAGTACGGCTTCTATCAAAAACTGCTGCATGATATCGTTTTGACGAGCCCCAACTGCCATACGTACCCCAATTTCATTAGTGCGTTCCGTGACCGATACTAGCATAATATTCATCACGCCAATACCACCAACGATCAATGAGATAACAGCAACCGATGAGATGAGCAGTGTCATAGTACCTGTGGTCGATTCAATGGTCTGACGAATAGAGTCTGAGTTAATAATATTAAAATCATCTTTACCATGGCGACCTTCTATTATGTCGGAAATAGCAGACTCAGCTACACTAGATGAGACACTATCATCTAACAGTGCTATAAAACTATCAATATTTGCACTACCAGTTATACGTGACATCACAGTGGTATAAGGCATATATATGACGGGTGTCGTGCTACTTGGTCCAAAGCCACCGTCGCTTGCCTCAAGGACGCCAACCACGCGTCCAGGCACACTACCGATGAGTATGACTTCTCCGATAGGGTTATCTATATCTGCAAAAAAAGCACTCTTGGCATTGTCATCGATAATAATATCTTGACTGCGAAGGTCGATACTTTGCGAATCGAAACCTTGACCTAATGCCAACGTCTCACCAGTGACCTCTAGATAATACTCACCAACACCATTGATGGTCGAGTCTTCCTGCACGCTGCGATAGCGTACACTAGAGCTGGTATTGACTTGAGGGCTCACATTGATAACATACGGTTGACTGCTGACCGCTTCTGCATCTTCTGGTGTGAGGTTGTCGTCATTATATTTACGTCGCGGGTCGCCTCTAGGGTAGCCGTCATTCACTGTTATAGTATTGGTTCCTAGCGAGCTAATATTTGCGAGAATTTGCTGCTGAGAGCCTCGACCAAGACCAACGATAGACACAACCGCAGCGATACCGATGATAATGCCTAACATGGTCAGCAAGGTGCGCATCTTGTGTGCACGCATGGCAAGTAAGGACATTTTAAAAGCTTCGAGCAAACGATCCACAAAACTGCCAAAGGCACTTTTACGATGTCCACCGAGGATAGATTCTGGGTGTTGAGTTGTCGGTTTATAATGCTCAGTTTTGTAATCTGCAATGACGTAGCCATCTTTTAACTCAATAACTCGTTCGGCTTGGGCAGCAAGTTTGGGATCATGAGTGACCATAATGATGGTATGACCTTTAGCATTTAGGTCATGTAAGATCGCCATCACATCTTCGCCAGATTTGCTATCTAGTGCACCAGTTGGCTCATCAGCTAAGATGACATCGCCACCATTTATCAGAGCGCGAGCAACAGAAACACGCTGCTGTTGACCGCCTGAGAGCTGGCTAGGACGATTATTTACCTTTTCACCAAGACCTAGATCGGTCAAGAGCTTTTCTGCGCGATTGATTCGTGCCTCAGTGTTCATACCAGCATATACGGCAGGGACGGCAACGTTATCTTTAGCGCTAATGTCACCGAGTAGGTGGTAGCGCTGAAAGATAAAGCCAAAATGCTCTCGGCGTAACTCAGCCAGCTCATCTGCCTCTAGTTTGTTTGCTGATTGGCCGTAAATCTTATAGTCACCTGCTGTCGCCTGATCTAAGCAACCCAAGATATTCATTAGAGTAGACTTACCAGAGCCAGATTGCCCGATAATCGCGACCATTTCACCTTGATTAATCGTTAAATTAACCTCGTGCAATACGCGAATGGTTTGCTCGCCAGCAGCAAACTCTCGAATAATACCCGACAGCTCCATAATGGGCTTGTCAGCGATAGATGTAGTGTTATTCTGTGAGTGAGATTCTGTCGATGTGTTAGTGCTGTCGGTCGGCTGTTTAGCAGATTGAGATATAGTCATAGCAATGTCTTTAATCAAAGATAGTGAGTGTCGTGAGAAAAGGGCTAAGTTGCTCAAGCCCTTTCATCGTTAACATAGTCAAAGAATTAATTACATCCTTGGAGTACCACCAGGTATACGAGTACGACCACCACCTTTACCTGAAGCATTGGCACTACCTTCGCCGATGATAACCTGCTCACCTTCCTTCACACCACTCAAAATTTGCGCATTTACTCGGTTATCAATGCCCACTTCTACTGTGCGAGGTTCTACTGTGCCGTCATCATTTAGTACGCGTACAACCTTGCTGGTTTTTGCTTGACCTTCAGTTTGATTTCTTGCGGGTCTTTCTTGTATGGCTGCTGATGGCACAAGCAACGCGTCTTTGGCTTGATCGATGATGATATAAATCTGGGCGGTCATATCAATACGAAATAATCGCTCAGGGTTAGCTACTTCTACGTAGCCAACATAGTAGATTGCAGAATCGGTTGAGCTGGTCTTGCTAATTTCCTCGGGTGCCGGCTCAATAGCTGTCAGTGTCGCATCATACTGCTTGTCTGGATTACCGATGATATTAAAGTAGGCGGGCATACCAGCATTGACATTGATAACATCGGCTTCGGAGATTTGTGCGTTGATTCTAACAGTAGACAAATCTGCTAAAGTGACGATGGTCGGGGCTGTTTGATTGGCATTGACCGTCGTGCCTTGCTCTGTGGTCACTGAGACGACAGTACCTGATATTGGCGCGCGAATCGTTGTATAGCTAAGGTCTTCTTGAGCCGTTGCGACATTGGTTTGAGACTTTCGTAATGCTGCTTGTTGGCTATTAATGTTTGCAGTGGCTGTTGCAATGGCGGCTTGTGCCGTATCAATAGCAGCGCGTGCATTGGCGACCGCTGCCTGCGCTGTTTGAACTTTTGTTGCCTGTGTATCGTAATCCTGTTGTGATATCGCATCGATAGCGAGCAGTCCTTGCAGGCGTGCAAAATCAGACTGTGCTTGTTTAAGCTCAGACTGACGGCTGGCAAGATCAGCATAGGCACTTTTTAGACTGGCTTGTTTGCTTAACGATTCTGCTTGCGCACTTTGTAGCGCGGCTTCGCTTTGCTCAAGACTGGCTTGTTCATTGCTCAGGCTGTTCTTCTGAGTCACTTGATCAATCTGTGCAATCAAATCACCTTGTTTCACCTCGTCACCCACTTCTACATAGAGGTTTGTGACCTCACCAGAAACCTGTGCACCAACATCAACGGTATTAAGTGCTTTAACTTTACCTGATGCCATGACATTGTTTTCGATATCACCAACCTCAACAGGTGCGGTTAAATAACTGGGTTTTTCTTCCTCTGGTTTTAAAAAAGTATAGGCCAAAGCCCCTAATGCTACAATGATTAAGGCGATGACACCCCATTTGATAGCAGACTTTTTGCTTATTTTGCGCATAACAACAATCCAGTCACAATGAAATCAAGTGTACATATAGTAGAGGCTTGAAGTCCAAAAGGGAATGGTAATTAGTTTAAGAAAGGTTAAGGTGGTTTTTATGGAAGGAGACAAAGCACTACGCTGAAAGTTATCAAAATTAAATTTTAGATAGGATGCCATCATAATAGGAGGGGATTAAAAATCGACTACGCCAGTAATGAAGACGTTGACGTATATTAAGAATAATTGCTATTTATCGTGCAGTAAACAGCCGCTTACCTGACAACTCAAGCGCTGCCTGTAATAGTAGCTCCCACGCTGGCTGGCGAATGAGACCTTTGATGGCTTGATCACAGCGATAAAGTAGGGCAGGCCATTCTTGAGTTTGCGCATTTGAATGCCGGCGGCAAGCTTGTTGATACAGTCCTTGTTTGCTGCGCCAGATACCAAGCGCTTGCGGGTCTTGTCCATCCATCAACTGCATAATTTGCCGCATGTCTTTACTAACCGCCCATAATACCAAGGTGGTTGGCTCGTCGGTGGCTTTCAGCTGAAACATGATTTTGGCGACTTGCGTACTGTTACCGGCAAGCATTGCATCCGATAAATCAAAGACGCTAAACTGTGCATCACTGACCAACGCGGCTTGTAGATCCTTAATGTCTAAGGCAACATTGTTTGGAAGTTGTGTAGAGTGATCAGCCTGTTGAGTAGCCTCAATATTCTTAGCGACTAACTGCGGCGCAAATAAGTAGGATAGCCGCCATAAGGTCTGATAAGCGCTTAGCAGATGGTGCTCAGTATGCGACATAAGCAGCTGCCAGGCTTCTTGCGATAGCCGTAAACCAAACTGCTGAGCTTGTATTTGCAGTAGCTGCTGTCGTTGCTGCTCATTATATAAATTGCAATCAATGACATGACCATATTGAGCAAATGGCGTAAACCACTTGCTGCTCTGCGCTCGCTTGTCTTGTTTGGGCGTGAGCCATAATAAACTATGACTGTGCGTCCCTGTTTGAGCTTCAACGGCAAAGCGCTCAAGCTCAGTGATGACCGCCTTGTCAGGCTTATGGTTACCCGTCACGATGAGTGCACTGGCATCATCAAATAAAGACTGGCTACCAAGCTCTGACAATACTTCTTGCCAGCTCTTGACTGATATCAGCTCAATACGCTTAATCGCGTAATTCTGCGCGCGCCAATGTGGTCGCAGGGCATCGATGAGCCATTGACTGAGTAGTGGCTCATCACCATGCGCCAGCCACAAGCCCGCGACTGCAACGGAAGGCTGTAGTAGCTTTGGGTAGGCTTGTATAAAGGTATCTTGCATAGGGTAATAAGTACACAGATTGATGAAAATAAACGTGGAATGTGTCGTGCATTCTACATTATGGGTTTGGCACTACCACCGCGATCGACGTTGAGCCATTACCGCTTTGCACAGATTGTCTGACTCCAGAAGAGCTGACTTTTGGTAGGGAGATGGCGACATATTGATCAGTAATTCGGCGTGCCAAACTGTCATAGAGCCAGTCACGAATTTGATCGCCTTGCTGATCATCAGTGCTCACCGATGCTTCATTATATTGATAGCTACGCTCGACTTGGATAGGGTTGCTTAGCGTAATTGGTTTGCCATTTTCCATGGTCTGATAGCTGACATCTGCTGAAAGTACCAAGCGTATCTCTGTCAAGACACCGACCAGCTCATAACGCTTAAAACGCACGTTATTGATGGTGATAGCGGCAATGGGTTCAGCACTTGCTTGTTTGTTATTGTTCGCAACATCAGCTGCTGTCATGTTGTCAATGACCTCAACACCTAAAGTTTTTAGGCGTCTTGTCAATGGCAGCTTAAGCGGAAATGAGGTGCGATTGTCTTCTAGAATCACGGCTGTTTTGGCGACATCAAGCAGCATCGGTGCATCATAGCCCCGCAGTTGAAAGCCGCAGCCACTAATAGCTGCCGTTGCACCTAGTAGCGTAAACATTGGCAGGGCAGTCAGAAAAGCCGCCACCAGTTTTTGTCCGCTTGATTTTTTGGCAAAAGCGTCTTTTTTGCTTAAGCTGGCTTTGGGTGACTGACCTGCTCGATATTTATACGACATAATCGCTATCCTAATATTATGAAAAGGCTCAGACTAATCATTAAACTAATAAAAAGTACTGAGCCTAAAAAATCTAGCCTACCACCACGATGTTTACCAGCTTATTGGGGACGACGATTTCTTTTTTGATGTCGCCAGTCAAGAATTTTGCCACACTTTCCATTGAGCGTGCTTGTGCTTTTAGCTGTTCTGGATCGCTATTTGGGGCTACGTCCATTTTACCGCGCATTTTACCATTGACCTGTACTACCATCGTGATCATATCTTGTACCAGAGCGCTTTTATCAACTTCTGGATAATTCAAGGTAATGGTATCTAAACCCAATTGCTCAAGTAAATGTTCACCAATGTGCGGCGCATATACGGATAGCATAATCAGCAGATCCGTCAATGCCTCATGCTGTACCTGTAGGTCTTGCGTGCTATTGGCCTTAAAGCCAGTCAGCTCGTTGGCAAGCTCCATCAAACTTGATACAGGTGTGTTTAATGCCAAACGATCACCCAAATCACTATCGATTTTAGCAATGGTTTCATGAGTTTTACGGCGTAAGTTTTTGGCTTCTTTGCTTAAGCCATCAGTGCTCAAAGCTTCATTGTTCAGCGTCTCGATACTTAGGTTCGCGGCAGTAAGCGCTTGCATGTGTTCAGTAGCAATACGCCATACTTTTTTAACGAAGTTATAAGGGCCTTTGAGCGCATCATCTGACCATTCTAGCGTTTGATCCGCAGGCGCGGTGAAGAGCGTATAGAGACGAACAGTATCAGCGCCGTATTTATCGATGGTAATTTGCGGATCAACACCGTTGTTTTTTGACTTAGACATTTTTTCGATTTTGCCAATGGTCACCGGCTGCCCATCAGATTTTAAGATGGCTTTAATCGGTTGACCACGTTCGTCATAGTCGATATCAATGTCTTCTGCAAAATAGTACGTGGTACTGCCATCCGCATTTAGGCGATAGAATGTCCCTGCCAATACCATGCCTTGCGTCATCAAATTAGCAAACGGCTCATTTCCTGACACCAAGTCTTCATCACGCATCAGTTTATGGAAGAAGCGTGCATAAAGTAGATGCATCACCGCGTGCTCAACACCACCGATGTATTGATCGACAGGCAGCCACTTATTGGCGGCAGATTTGTTGACCATGCTTTGCGCATCATTTGGGCTTGCAAAGCGTGCATAGTACCAGCTTGACTCCACAAAGGTGTCAAAGGTATCGGTTTCGCGCTCAGCAGGATTACCGCATTTAGGACACGTCGTATTGACAAACTCTGGAATGTTTTTTAACGGATTTCCACGGCCATCAGGAACGACATCAGTCGGCAAGACAACGGGCAAATCTTGCTCTTCGACAGGTACGGTACCGCAATGCTCACAGTTAACCATTGGGATAGGACAGCCCCAATAACGCTGGCGAGAAACACCCCAATCACGGAGACGGTATTGGATTTTTTTCTTTGCAAGCTCTTGTGGTTCTAGTTTGGTCAGCATCGCTTCAAATGCTTGCTCAAAGTCTAACCCATCAAATTCGCCTGAATTGACCAAAATATTGCGTTCGGTATAAGCACGATTAATCTCAGTATCGTTCGCCTTTGCATCTGCTTCCAACGCATCGAAATAGCCGACAGGGATATCGATGACTTGTTTAATGGGTAAGCTATATTTAATCGCAAATTCATAATCACGCTCATCATGAGCAGGGACAGCCATCACTGCGCCTGAGCCGTAGCTCATAAGCACATAGTTGGCAACCCATACAGGTACTTCTTGGCCAGTGAGTGGGTGCGTGACCGTAAGACCAGTAGCCATACCGATTTTTTCAGCTTTAGCTAGGTCTGCTTCTGCAACTGAGCCTTTTTTGCAAAGCGCACAGAATTGCGCAATCGCTTCATTATGCTCAGCGGCATACTGCGCTAGCGGATGTTCGGCCGCGACCGCCACATAAGTCACACCCATCAAAGTATCAGGGCGAGTAGTGAACACATCTAAGGTATTGGTCTCGCCAGCAAGCTCATAAGGGAAGTGTACTTCCATGCCTGCGCTACGACCAATCCAGTTGCGCTGCATGGTCAATACTTCTGATGGCCAGTGACCTTCTAGCTGATCCAAATCATCGAGCAATTCGTCAGCATAATCGGTGATATTGAAGTAATACATCGGAATGTCGCGCTTTTCGACCGCAGCACCACTACGCCAGCCTTTACCATCGATGACTTGCTCGTTGGCTAAGACGGTATTATCAACAGGATCCCAGTTGACTGTTGACAGTTTTTTGTAGACCAAGCCTTTTTTGTATAGCTGTAAAAACAACCATTGCTCCCACTGATAATACTCAGGGCTGCAAGTAGCAAATTCACGTGACCAGTCAATAGACAAACCCAGTAATTTAAGCTGCGCGCGCATGCTGTCAATATTGGCAAACGTCCATTTGGCAGGTGGAGTTTGGTTAGCAATCGCCGCGTTTTCTGCTGGCAAGCCAAAACCATCCCAGCCCATAGGCTGCATGACTTCATAGCCCTTGAGTCGATAGTAACGGCTCAGTACATCAGAAATCGTATAGTTACGCACGTGACCCATATGCAGCTTACCGCTTGGGTAAGGGAACATCGACAGCATATAGCGACTTGGCTTATCGCTTGGCTCATTGCTCACTTCAAAGCGCTTGTCAGTTGCCCATTTGGCTTGCTGCGCCGCTTCTATCGCTTGTGGGTTATAATGATTGTTTTCAGCTTGGTCAGATGTCACTGTATTGCTCATAGTTGGCTCGAGATTGATTAATACGAATAAATTGGGTGAAATTTCACAATGCCATAGCATAGCGTAATTTGGCGAAAATTGCGACGATATGATAGGGCGTTTACGCATGACGAAGAATACAAATTCGAAAATTTGAGCGGGTTTTTAATGTTTTGGTTATCATAAACCAAATACCTATAGGCTTAGGTATAATAAACAGAATAATAATCATTGATTTGGAGTTTTTATGAGCATCACTATTTACGGTATCAAATCGTGCAGCACCATGAAAAAAGCTTTTACCAAACTAGACGAGCTAGGTGTCAGTTATGATTTTCATGATTATAAAAAACAAGGTATCGATAAAGATAGCGTTAAGCATTGGGTAAATGAGCTAGGTATTGATAAAGTACTGAACAAGCGTGGCACCACATGGCGCAAACTAGACGACAGTCAAAAGCAAGCGGCTGATGCTAGTCTAGATAACGCCATTGATTTGCTAGTAGAAAATACCAGCATGATTAAGCGTCCGATAGTTGAAGGTGAGCTGACTGATAAAAATAAGAATATATTACTATGCGGTTATGATGAAGCTGAGTTTGATAAAGTTTTTCCGTAAAAGAATACGGCTACCATCAATAAAGCCCGAGCTAAGAACCTCTTAGCTCGGGCTTTATAACACCTAAAATAAACCAAATCACACTTGCGAGCCATATAAGCAAGACGTAAAAGCGAATTTGTTCAGCATTCCAATCTAGTGCAAACCACTCAATAAGGAAAAATGACTTCCACCCTTCTATCCATTTTGCGCCACCATAGCCAATAATCCACCAGCAATACAAGCTTTCTAAGATAAAAAGTAGACACCAGAGCCATAATGCCATGATTTACTCCTGCTACTCGGCCAATGATGAGCCTAAATCACGACTGATTAATGTACCAACCCCTTCATTGGTGAAAATCTCTAACAATGTGGCATGAGGCACGCGACCATCGACGATTACCGCACTTTTCACGCCGCTACGTACCGCATCAAGTGCACATTGGATTTTGGGAATCATACCGCCTGAGATAGTGCCGTCTTCAATGAGGCTGTCGACTTTCTTTGGTGTGAGTCCAGTCACGACTTCGCCGTCACGACCCAGCACACCTTTGATATTGGTCAGAAGCATGAGCTTTTCAGCTTGTAAAAATTCGGCTACTTTACCTGCAACCAAGTCGGCATTGATATTGTACGTATTGCCTTCGCTATCGACCCCAAGTGGCGCGATGACAGGAATAAAGTCAGAGGCAATGAGCATGTTAATCACGTCTTTGTTGACACTGACCACATCACCGACAAACCCTAAATCGATGGGCACAGCAATCCCATCTGCGCCAATTTTTTCCATCATCAGTTTTTTGGCTAGGATTAAATTGGCATCTTTACCCGTCAGACCAATGGCGCGGCCACCGTGTTTGTTGATTAAGCTAACAATAGATTTGTTGACGCTACCACCTAAGACCATCTCGACGATATCCATGGTACTTTTATCGGTGACGCGCATCCCATCGATACGGTCTGACTGACGCCCCAACTCTTTTAATAAGTTATCCACTTGTGGGCCACCGCCATGCACGACCACGGGATGAATGCCAACGGTTTTTAACAAGACGATGTCGCGGGCAAATGAGCTCTCAAGCGCAGGATCTGTCATTGCATTGCCGCCGTATTTGACCACGATAAGCTTATCAACAAAGCGCTGGATATAAGGCAGCGCTGTGGTCAATACTTCAGCAGTGTTTTTGGCATCATCTAAATTAAGCGTCATTATAAACTCCTAAGTTATGGTATTAAAAAGTCATATTTTTATTTGACAGCAACTACTTTGACGGTAACTATTTTGCTCAAAACTATTCGGCAGGAATAGCGACAATTTGTTCCGCCAGTTTTTTATCAAATGGGCGACATAAAGCGGCAAATTTTGCTTGGATGTCGCGTAAGTCTTCTATGCTATCACCAGCAAAGCGTACGGTAAGATTGTGACTGGTGTTTGATTGGCGGAGCACCCCAAAACCATGGGCGAAATCTAAACGCACGCCATCAATACAGCTCAGCTTCGTCCCCACTGGCAATAAGCATTTGGCTTGCTTGGGCGTCATATATTGCCGACTCATCGAACAACGGCAAAGCGATGGCTGGCTAGTAGCTATCCAATGATCATCAGAATCTTCTGCTACAGTCGCTTCCACGAGTTGGCGTAAATACTGACAAAATTTGGTCAGCTGTACGACGATAGCATCGTCTTTTTTAAGGGTTTTAGGCATCGGCAAATAATGATCCGCTGTACTGACCATAGCAGGCAATTGCTCTGTAATATCAGTCAGAGATTTTTTACCGTGAGCATCGTAAGTCGCTAGCCAATGCAGCAATCGCAAGGCCGCGTACATGGCGTCATCATAAATAATAAAACGGCTATCATTAAATATGAAATGCCCTGACAATTCACCCGCAAAGACAATTTGACCAGCAGACTGCTGCATCTGTCGGCGCATAAAGCTGCTGCCCGTTTTACTGAGCACAGGTGTTGCGCCAAGCTCAGACAAGAGTTTCGGTAGATGATGGGAGCATTTAATATCAAAAAGGATTTGAAAAGGCAGTTGTGAATGGCTTGGGCTTTTAGAACACAGCGTTTCAGGGTGTTCGGTCAGCGCCACTTGCGCTAATAAATATAGCAAGTGATCGGGCGTGACAACTTTACCGCTATTATCGACGATCATTAAGCGATCGCCATCGCCATCAAAAGCGATACCTATATCTGCTTGATGTTGACGCACACTTCGCTGTAATTGTTTGAGACGGTGTGGTTCAGTGGGATCAGGATTGCCAGAGGGAAAACTGCCATCTGCGGTGTCATTAAGCATGATGACCTGCTGGCAAAAATGCTCAAATAAACGCTGGGCGATATTACTGGTCGCCCCATGCATACAATCTATGACCACCACCACATCAAGGGTGTCAGATGGTTGTTGGTTATTTTTGAGAAGTGGTTTATTACAGGGATGAATTTGCTTAAAAACTTGAGCGATAGCCTCAATATAAGTCGTCGCGACTTGTGCATCAGATAAATTGAAAGGTTGATTACAAATAGATCTAGCAATTGTATTTTTCAGCGTATTTTGAGCATCAATCTGTGCTTGAGCGTGATTGAGGTAGCAGGCATAGTTACCCCGTGTTTTTTGCCAAAGCAACTGAATCTCTGCATGGCTCGGAGATTGATGGTTGACCAACCATTTAATACCTAAAATGTCTTTAGCAGAATGACTGGCGGTGACGATAATGCCATGACCAGAATATTGCTCTGCCCAAAAAACCATCATGGGGGTAGTAATTAACCCCAGCTGGATAACCTGTAGGCCATATTCAGTGAGTAAGTTAGCCAATCTCTGAGCGATAGTATCACTACCGAGACGCACATCATAACCAAGCACAATGACGGTTCTTTTAAGGTCGATACTTGGTTTTGGTAAGCAGGCTTTGGCAGGAGCTGCGGTTGAGTTGCAATCTGCGACACTGTAAAGCTGAGCAAATGCCTTGCCCAATGCTTGAATAAAATCAGTGGTAAAATGCTGGCGTGAACCACGAATATCATAAGCACGAAATAAGCATTGCTGCGCAGCAAAAGACGGCATCGCTTACTCTCCTTATGGCGTGATTCACGTGATGGTGATTTTGTGATGACTAAAGTACAATTAAAATGGCAAATCAGTAATGATAACTAATTACTGGCGGCCTGAATGTCCAAAGCCGCCTGCACCACGTGCACTGGTATCACTAAACTCTGACACCACTTCAAACTCAGGGCGGGCAACGGGTACGACGACATATTGTGCCATACGTTCCGCAGGATTCAACACAAAGTCTTCATTACTACGATTCCAAATACTGACCATCAGCTCACCTTGATAATCGGCATCAATCAAGCCAACCAAATTACCCAAGACGATACCGTGCTTATGACCAAGACCTGAGCGCGGTAAAATCATCCCTGCAAAGTTAGGATCTTGGATATAAACCGCCAAACCAGTACCAATTAAATGTGTGGCACCTGCTTTAATCGTCAATGGCTCATCAATACAAGCGCGCAAGTCGATACCAGCGCTGCCATCAGTGGCGCGTGTCGGTAACGAGAACGCTTTATCTTCAGTAATTTTAGGGTTTAATACTTTAACTTGTACAGCTTGCATAACGCACTCACTTAACGGTTGGATAGTTTCTAAATAACATTGTTTCTAAATAAGATAATTTCTAAACTATATGATTTCTAAATAATATAGTTTTAACGTTGGCTATGTGACTATAGTATCAACACACTTGCCAAACCCAAGAATGACATAAAGCCGACGATATCCGTCACGGTGGTTAAGATAACCGAGGCGGATAGGGCAGGGTCAATATTCATGCGTTTTAGGAGCAGTGGAATACTAATGCCTGACACATTGGCGGCGGTCATATTAATGGCAATGGCAAAGCCAATGACGGCACTGATTTTAATGTCATGAAACCATAGTTGGGCAATAATCGCCATGATTATCGCCCATATGATACCGTTTATCGCGCCAACCCACAGCTCTTTATTTAATAACCACAAACGGTTGGAACCACCGATTTGACCCATCGCCATACCACGAATAACCACTGTCAGAGTTTGTGACCCAGCAATACCGCCCATACTCGCGACCACAGGCATGAGTATCGCCAGCGCCACCACTTTTGCCAGTACCGCCTCGAACTGACCAATCACAGCCGCAGCCAATAAGGCGGTACACAGGTTAATACCTAGCCAAATACTGCGGCTTTTAGCACTGGTTAAAATAGGCGCAAACAGCTCTTCATCTTGGCTGACACCCGCGAGGTTTTTCATGGTGCTATCGACATCATCTTGGATAATTTCCATGATGTCCTCGCCATTTAACTGACCGACCAACTCACCATGGCTATTAATAACGGGGGCAAAACGAATGTCCTCTGAGCGGAAAATCGCTGCGGCATCTTGGATGTCTAAGCGATCATTAATGGTGATGGCGTTATCAATCAATTCTGAGACTAAGGTAGTTTGATCATGTTTAATCAAATCGACCAGACTGAGCAGCCCGAGTAATTGTTGGCTTTGATCGACAACCAGCAGCTCTTGGCTTTCATCATCGAGCAAATCGTCATTTTCTCGTAGCCAGTTCTGTACTTCTGCAAGGCTGATATCATCCCTGATCTGAATGAGGTCAGGATCCATGTAACGACCGACTTCCCAGTCAGCATAGGTATCGAGCTTATTGACCTGTACTCGGATGTCTTCATCCAAGGTTGCCATGACCGAGGTACGCACACTTTCGGTGACGGTGTCTAAAATCTCAGAGATGTCTTGCGCATCAAGGTCTTGGGTAAATAAGGAAATGTCTTTCGATGAGACGTTTTCTAACAGCGGTTGGCGTGTATCAAACTCTAACTCGGCAAGCACTTCGCCTTTGATGTTTTCTGGTACTTGTGCCCAAATCAATAAGCGATTTTGGCTAGGGAACGATTCTAATAGGCTCGCAATCTCATATTTGGACTGCTTTTCTAAAAACTCAGTAATCGCCTCGTATGCCTTGTCAGCAACCAAACTTTGCAGGTATAGAAGCTTATATTCGCCGCTATACTCTGCCGGATTGTAATCTCCCTGTAGCGTAGATGGTCGTTCCTGATCAGGCATAGGGGTAGGCATAAAGGTTCCAAAGTTTTTAGAAAGTATAAATAATAACAAACACTAAAATGTCGAATAAGTGCTAATTTCTCATGTCGCTAACTGGTGATGCTCTCAAGTGTTGAGCCTAACGCTAACGATTACCCAATAAAGCGCGAATATTAGCCAAGTATTCATCAGCAACGGCTTCTGGGTCTTTAGTCGCTTTTTTCTTTTTCGCCTTGGCTGGCCAGTCGATATGCTCTTCTGGTAACTCATCTAAAAAGCGCGATTCAGAAGTGACACGCATCTGTCCGCCCGCACGGCGCTGAGTCGCTAGCGTCAATGTCAGCTCTCGACGCGCACGAGTAATGCCCACATACATCAAGCGCCGTTCTTCTTCGACCGTCTCGCTTAGGATAGAATTGCGATGCGGTAGCATTTCTTCTTCAAGCCCCATGATATACACAAAATCAAACTCCAAGCCTTTTGCTGCATGCAAGGTCATCAAGTTAACCTTGTTGGTATTTTCTTCTTCTTGCTGTTGCTCGAGCATATCTAGCAACACCAGCTTACGAATGATGGTATCAATGGTGCGATCTTCGTCTTCTTCAGCGCGATTAATCAGCGATTGAATACTAGTGTAGAGCATATCAATATTATCGATACGGTTTTTTTCTTGTTGTGGGGTTTTGGCGTCGCTACGCACAAAGTCGATATAACCCGTTTCATCAATCATTTGACGAACGATAGGCACAGGGTCAGGATGCTGATCCAGCTCACGCGTATAATGTTCAATAAACTCACCGAACTCCTTTATCGTACCATAAGCCTTCGACGGTAAAACATGCGCGAGCCCTGCATGCGTACAAGAAGCGAGTAGCGAGATGCTATGCTCTTGTGAAAATAAGCCTAACTTCTCTAGCGTTGCTGGCCCCATTCCACGCTTAGGCGTATTGATAATACGCAAAAACGCACTGTCGTCTTCAGGGTTCAGAATCAAACGCAGATAGCCCATGATGTCTTTGATTTCACTACGCGCAAAGAACGACTGACCGCCCGACAACTTATAAGGCACTTGCAGTTGACGCAACTGCGCCTCTAGCATGCGCGCCTGAAAGTTACTGCGATAAAGAACGGCGTACTGCTCCCATTCATTACCGAAACGTAGTTTATGAGTGACAATCTCTTTTGCCACACGCTCAGACTCATCATCATCATTACGACAGTTAATAATGCGAATTTTTTCACCTTGACCTTTATCTGACCAGAGTTTCTTTTCAAATAAATGCTCGTTATTGGTAATAACGGCATTGGCAGAGGTCAAAATACGCGTGGTCGAGCGATAGTTTTGCTCAAGCATGACGATTTTGAGTTTTGGGAAATCTTCTTTGAGTAACGCCATGTTTTCAGGTTTTGCACCGCGCCACGCATAGATAGATTGATCGTCATCGCCCACGACGGTAAAACGCCCTTGCGGTCCGACTAAGTATTTAATCATCTCATACTGGGCAGTGTTGGTATCTTGATATTCATCGACGAGCAAGTAACGAATACGGTTTTGCCATTTATCGCGCAGCTCTCTGTTTTCACGTAATATCTTGGTCGGCAGGACAATTAAATCATCAAAATCGACGGCATTATAAGCACGCAGATTACGCTCATATAAGGCATAGAGGGTGGCGAAGATCATGTCTTCTGGATCGTCTAAGGTTTCCATCGCCTTATCTGGTTCAATCAGATCGTTTTTCCAGTCAGAAATCATTTTAATGGCTTTGCCGACCAATTCACGACTTTCAGCGCCGCTTAAATTGTCACGCATCATCAACTCCATCAGCAAACGCTTACTGTCGTCGCTGTCCATGATGGAGAAGTTACCCTTGAGCGGGGTATGAATCAGCTCATAACGCAAAAACTGTAGCCCAAATTGGTGAAAGGTGGACACCGTCAGCCCGCGAGTTTTTTCACTCGGCAGCAATTTACTGACACGGGCTTTCATCTCGCGCGCCGCTTTATTGGTAAAGGTCACCGCGGTGATACGCTCGGCTGGCATGTTGCATTCTTCGATTAGATACGCAATCTTGCGGGTAATCACCGATGTCTTACCGGAGCCGGCACCTGCTAGCACAAGCAATGGACCGGATACGTAGAGCATCGCTTCTTGTTGTTTGGGATTAAGTTGACTCATAAGGTGACCTGTAAGACAAAAGCAAAAAGAAAGCAAAAAAGACGAGTGTTGATATCAAGTGTTGCTCAGTGAGATAAAAACGGCACGTATGAGGCAGATCGATAGCGCAAGACGGCAACATAGCATTATAGCTTGTTGCATCATCTCGATATCAAAACATGGCGTCGATAAGGTTAATCAACCTATCCGCTAATCACGCTCATGACCATTAATATTTTGTGACAATTAATCAAGAGAGCCATCGCTAAAACAGCCGCTGATACTACCATGCAATTAGGCGGGTTATTATAAAGCAAAAACCGTCACATTGGGGAGGAGTTCAAGGATCGGCACCCAGTAAAAAAGCGTTAATTTTTCGTGACTTATACTATATATACTAGCGTCCATTCAAAAATGTGGATTTGGGCTTAATATAAGGTAACGTCTATATCATAATTCATGGCAAAAAAAACATGTTTCTTTCACCTATAAAGTGACCGTTCAATACAGTTAAAAACTAGCTTTTAGGCACTGATATGCGTATAGTACGTAAATAATTTATGCCAGTTGTCTCGTCATTGTTGACCACGTGTAATGAGCTATTAAATCAATTAAATAAACTATCGAATATGATATTGATTTAATACGTTGATCTTACGTTGTTAGAAGATGCGTTAGGCGACCAGCCTTTCTCCGTTATATATCGGAGTATCTATAGTTGGTCATGTCTGACATCGTCGTCAATAAGCTTGATAATTGGTTATTACCAGCACAGTATCTATATGAGCCATTGAGTTATTAAGACCCAATGGCAGTTACTTTGTGTTTTCGTCTGCGTTATGCCAGTCGCCATTACCACTCTATAGTTTGTGAGTATGTGCGCTGCGCTTGACACTCGATTGGGTGAGGAGCACGTATTATCATGTCTGCTTTTAATTGGTCAGCCATTGCTTTTATCTTAGCCGCCATTGGGCTAGTGGTCTTTATGCTGGTTGTGCCGCGTTTGCTTGGCGGTCGCTCTCAGGGCTCACAAAAAGAAGAAGTATTTGAAGCGGGTGTTGTCGGAGCTGGCAACGCCCGTATTCGTTTGTCTGCCAAATTCTATTTGGTGGCAATCTTCTTCGTTATCTTTGATTTAGAAGCGCTATATTTATACGCTTATGCCGTTTCAGTACGTGAAGCAGGCTGGTTGGGCTTCGCCGCTGCCGCGATATTCATTACCATCTTGATCATAGGCTTGGTATACGAGCTCAGTCTGGGTGCGATGAATTGGGCACCATCGGACAAGCGTCGCAAGCAACCACGTCTATATGCAGCTCCGGCAGGTTTTAATTTGGCAGATATTACGCAGTTTGATGGCGTCGATGAGCTGATGGTCGATCCAACTGGCAAGATACCAGCCCAGTCTTCAGGGCAGATTAATGTCTCGAACAATATCGAGACCAACCGTCGTCACTTGCAAAATATCGATCATATTAATACTACTGGTAATGTGACTTCCATGGATTTTGCTACATCTGCGCAACAAGACAAAGTCAAACGCTAATCGCTTTTGACGGTCTTGTGGCACATTACTGCAAAATGGTCGCTTATTAATAATAGAAGTTAAGGCGATAGCGGAAGCAAGATGATTGCTGCGCTTCGCCTAATATAAAGGTTGTATGTTATGAAATACACATTAACAAAAGCCAACCCTGATGCAGATGTCTATCCTGCACAGACCAGTCAAACGGTCAATGATCCAATCGAAGACGAAGTGAATAAAAACGTCTTTATGGGTCGTCTCGAAGACCTCGTCCATTCAACAGCAAACTGGGGGCGCAAGCACTCACTTTGGCCATTTAACTTTGGTACCTCTTGCTGTTATGTCGAATATGCCACCACCTTAACCGCCGTTCATGATTTGTCACGCTTTGGTGCCGAAGTTATCCGTGCGTCGCCCCGTCAGGCGGATGTGATGATCGTCGCTGGTACTTGTTTTGTCAAAATGGCACCGGTTATTCAGCGCCTGTATGAGCAAATGCTTGAGCCAAAATGGGTTATCTCGATGGGTGCCTGTGCCAACTCTGGCGGTATGTATGATATCTATTCGGTCGTGCAAGGTGTGGACAAAATTATCCCTGTTGATGTCTATGTGCCCGGTTGTCCGCCGCGTCCAGAAGCGTTGATCCAAGGCTTGATGTTGCTGCAAGAGTCGATTACTAAAGAGCGTCGCCCGCTAGGTATTCATGTCAATGATCAGGGTATCTATCAGCCACAAATGACGCCTGAGCGTGACCGTAAGCAAGCAGATCGTATCGCTGTGAAAAATTTGCGTAGCCCAGACAGTATTTAATCAGCGAGCCTGCAGCCAAACTGCATTTGATAAATAGCATATTAGGCATAAATTATTTGGCTATATCATGTTTTAGCTTGGCTCAATCATACACAATCCGTAAAAGTGCTCAGTACGCATATATTCATCGTAGTTCGCTTATGTTTAGCGTAGTTCAGTTATGATTAACATGGTTCAGTTATGATTAACATAGCTCGGTTAGGCTCAACATAGCTCAATGATGATTAATGAAGGAATACATCATTCATGGTCACGGTAGTCGAAAACATAGATCCTAACATTAAGCCTGTTCCAGCGGTTATCACCGAGCTGGAGCAGAAGTATGCCGGTAAGTTTGTCGTGCAGCACACTGTGGATGAGATTCCAACGGTTTGGGTGGCACGTGCTGATTTGCTGGATATTCTTCTATACCTGCGTAAATTACCCCAGCCATACGTCATGCTATTTGACTTGTCAGCGATAGATGAGCGCTTACGCCAACATCGCCAAGGGTTGCCTGACAGTGACTTTACAGTGTTTTATCACCTAATGTCGCTTGAGCGTAATAGTGACGTACGTATTAAAGTCGCGCTGAGTGAAGACGATGTCAATGTGCCGAGCGCTACCAATATTTGGCCAAATGCCAACTGGTATGAGCGTGAAGTGTGGGACATGTTCGGTATTGTCTTTACCGGTCATCCGCATTTGACCCGTATCTTATTGCCAAAATACTGGGAAGGTCATCCACTGCGTAAAGAGTATCATGCGCGCGCGACTGAATTTACCCCGTATTTCTTGAACACCGCAAAGCAACAATACGAGCAAGAAAACCTGCGTTTTGTCCCAGAAGAATGGGGCATGAAACGCTCAGGTCGTGATGAAGACTTTATGTTCTTGAACATCGGTCCTAACCATCCCTCTGCTCACGGTGCATTCCGTTTAGTACTACAGCTTGATGGTGAAGAAGTCGTCGATTGTATCCCTGATATCGGTTATCACCATCGCGGCGCAGAGAAGATGGCTGAGCGTCAAACTTGGCATTCATTTATTCCTTATACCGACCGTATCGATTACCTCGGTGGAGTGATGAATGAGCTGCCGTACATCATGTCGGTTGAAAAGCTGGCAGGAATTACGATTCCACCGCGCGCTGAAACCATTCGCGTGATGATGAGTGAGTTTTTCCGTATTACCAATAACTTACTATTTGTCGGTACGTTCATTCAGGATGCGGGCGGCATGACCCCGGTATTCTATATGTTTACCGATCGCCAAAAAGCCTATGACGTCATCGAAGCCGTGACTGGCTATCGTATGCATCCTGCTTGGTTCCGTATTGGCGGTACGGCTGCTGATCTGCCACGTGGCTGGCAGCGTCTGGTTCGTGAGTTCTTAGATTGGATGCCAAAACGCTTGGACGAATATGTCAAAGCGGCATTGCAAAATAGCGTGCTAAAAGGTCGTACCCAAGGCGTTGCTCAGTACAATGCCAAGCAAGCACTTGCTTGGGGTGTTACGGGTGCAGGTCTGCGCGCGACAGGCGTTGACTTTGATTTGCGTAAAGCGCGTCCATACATGGGCTATGAGAATTACGACTTTGAAGTGCCAGTCGGTTACAACGGTGATGCTTATGATCGCTGTATGGTCAAAGTCGAAGAGATGCGTCAGTCATTGCGTATCATTCGCCAGTGTATGGATAATATGCCACAAGGCCCTTATAAAGCCGATCATCCACTCGCTGTACCACCGCCGAAAGACCGTACCTTGAACGATATTGAAACCTTGATTAATCACTTTATCTCAGTATCTTGGGGTCCTGTGATGCCAGCGGGCGAGTGTACGACGATTGTAGAAGCGACCAAAGGTCTGAACAGCTATTACATCACCTCAGATAAGGCGACGATGAGCTATCGTACCCGTATTCGTACGCCGACATTTGCGCATTTGCAGCAGATGCCATCGGTGATTAATGGCTCGCTCGTCTCTGATGCCATTATGTATTTGGCATCGATTGATATTGTGATGGCTGATTGTGATCGTTAGTACTGTGACAGCTAATACTTTAATCTAATGCTTTGATCAGAAAATTATCGTTATTAAAGAAATACGTTTATCAATATATCATTGCCAAATGGCACACCAAAATGTTGATATCTTGCCATATAGCGACACTTATAAGACTGTCGCTATTAGCTGATAAAGCGTGATGAGTGAGGACAGATAGAAGACTATGAAAATTGTTTCCGACAAAATGCCAAAAGTAGATGTGGCAAGCATCCTCACTAGCGAGGAAATTGCGGCTATTCATGAGTTTATGCACCATTACCCGCAAGCACGTGCTGCTTCGCTAGACGCGCTAAAAATCGTGCAAAAGCGCAACGGCTGGGTCGATGACGCACAAGTGAATGCCATTGCCAATATTCTAGACATTCCGATGTCAGATATGGACGGGGTTGCTACTTTCTTTAACCGTATTTATCGTCAGCCTGTCGGTCGCCACGTTATCCTTATTTGTGATTCAGTGGCTTGTTATTTGACAGGCTATGAAGCCTTGTCTGCTGAGATCAGATCGCAGCTGGGTATTGAGTATGGTCAGACGACGGCTGATGGTCGCTTTACGCTATTGCCAATTTGCTGCTTAGGTAATTGTGACAAAGGCCCTGCTGTGTTGATTGACGAAGACACCTATGGTCCAGTCCAGCCTGAAGAGGTAACGCAATTATTGGAGCTATACGCATGAGATTAACGCTTTCAGAGCAGATTGCTCAACGTAGTCAAGGCAAAGCACCTAGCCAGCTCAATGAGCAGCGCATTCCAATTTATGGTGATAAAGCCACAGCGACTAGCGAAACCAAACCGTTAACATGGCGTCTAGCACATCATGATGCCGTACTAGATTTGACCACCTATGAGTCGTTAAAAGGCTTTGATGGCTTAAAGCAAGCTTTGATTCAATCGCCTAAAGAAGTTGGCAATATGATTAAAGCTGCCAACGTCAGAGGTCGTGGCGGTGCAGGTTTTAATGCTGGTTTGAAGTGGACATTCATGTCACCACCAGATGGCTTGCCACGTTACCTCATCTGTAATGCAGATGAAATGGAGCCGGGCACCTTTAAAGACCGTCTATTAATGGAGCGCCTACCGTTTCAGCTGATTGAAGGTATGTTGATTACCGCTCATGCGATTGGTGCAACTGACGGGTATATCTTTATCCGTGGTGAATATATCTTAGCCGCCCAGCGTTTGGTCACTGCTATCGAAGAATGCTTGGCCAACAATCTAATGGGCAAGAATATTTTAGGTTCAGACTTTAGCTTTAACTTGCACGTGCATACTGGCGCTGGACGCTATATCTGCGGTGAAGAAACGGCACTGATTAATTGCTTAGAAGGTCGCCGTGCTAATCCACGTACCAAACCACCGTTTCCACAAATTTCTGGTGCATGGGGTCGTCCAACCGTCGTCAACAACGTTGAAACCTTGTGTAACATGCCAGCCATCCTAAACCATGGTGTTGAATGGTATCAGTCATTATCTAACATCAAAGGCAAGAGCCAGACACCGGGTACCAAACTGTTTGGCTGCTCAGGTTTAGTCAATGATCCAGGTCTGTGGGAGTTACCGTTTGGTTATACGGCACGCGAAATCATTGAGGATTTAGCGGGTGGTATGCAAGAAGGTAAAACACTGAAAGCTTGGCTACCAGGTGGCGCCTCTACTGACTTTTTAACCACTGAGCATTTAGATGTGGTGGTGGATTTTGACACCATTCAAAAAGCAGGTAGCCGTATGGGTACTGGGCTAATTATGGTCGTTGATGAAGCGCAAGATATGGTGCCACTCGTTCGTAATCTCGAGATTTTCTTCCAACGCGAATCCTGCGGTTGGTGTACGCCATGCCGTGACGGTCTGCCTTGGGGTGTCAAACTGCTTACTGCTATCAATGATGGTGAAGGGCAAGTCGGCGATGTGGAAAAGCTAGAAGGCCTTACGCGTGACTTATGGATTGGTAAAACTTTCTGTGCACATGCGCCGGGTGCGATGGAACCACTGATGAGTGCGATTAAATATTTCCGTCCAGAGTTTGATCAAAAAATCGCGCAGGCGGTTGGTGTCGATGTCATTGATGCGGCAGCCAATCAACAGCCAGAAGTGAAATAAGGAGAGCGGCATGGCAGTCATACATATTGATGGAACCACTGTCGAAGTAGATAGCGCAGATAACTTGCTACAAGCCTGCTTATCACTAGGCATTGATGTGCCGTATTTTTGTTATCATCCAGCCCTTGGCTCAGTAGGCTCGTGCCGTCAGTGCGCGGTCAAGCAATTCCAAAACAAAGAAGACATGGAAGCAGGTCGTGGTCGTCTTGTGATGTCATGTATGGTCGCTCCGGGCGATGACATGTATATCTCTGTTACTGACGATGAAGCCAAAGCATTCCGCAAGTCGATGGTTGAGTTACTGATGACCAACCATCCACATGACTGTCCAACTTGCGAAGAGGGCGGACATTGCCATTTGCAAGACATGACCTATATGTCAGGTCATAGCCGTCGTCGTTATCGCTTCACCAAACGCACGCATCATAACCAAGAGCTTGGCCCATTCATCGCGCATGAGATGAACCGCTGTATCGCTTGCTATCGCTGTGTCCGTTTTTATAAAGACTACGCAGGCGGCGAAGATTTGGGTGTTTACGGCTCAAACAATCGCGTCTACTTTGGTCGTGATAAAGATGGCCAGTTCGAAAGCGAATTCTCAGGTAACTTAACGGAAGTATGCCCAACGGGTGTCTTTACCGATAAAACGCATTCTGAGCGTTATAACCGTAAATGGGACATGCAATATGCGCCAAGCATCTGTCATGGTTGCTCAGCAGGTTGTAACATCTCACCAGGTGAACGTTATGGTGAATTACGCCGTATTGAAAACCGCTATAACGGTGAAGTAAACCGCTATTTCTTATGTGACCGTGGTCGCTTCGGTTATGGCTATGTCAATCGTGATGACCGTCCAACCCAAGCGCTTGAGCGTATCAACGATAAGCATGTCAAAATCAATATTGACTATGCACTCGATGAAACTATCAAACGTATCAAAGATAAAAAAGTCATTGGTATTGGCTCACCTCGTGCCAGTTTAGAAACCAACTTTGCACTAAAAAATCTGGTTGGCTTTGATAAGTTTTCAACAGGTCTCAATCATCAGCAGCAAGCACTGGTCAATAAATGCATTGAAGTATTGAGTACTGATGGTATTTATAACCCAAGCATGACTGCTATCGAAAGCTATGATGCGGTATTGGTATTGGGTGAAGATATCACCCAAACCTCATCGCGTGTCGCGCTGTCAGTACGCCAAGCGGCAAAAAACGAAGGCCTAAAAATGGCAGCGGCGCTACAAACACAGCCGTGGCTTGCCGAGCCTGTTAAACGTATTGCTCAAGATGCGTTAAGCCCAGTTTATGTCATCGATGTAGTGCAAACTAAGCTAGAAGACATCAGTAAAGTGAGTGTGGTGGCGACCCCTGAAGATATTACTAAACTTGGTTTCAAAGTGGCTGATGAAATTGTCAATTTCGCTAATGATTTAGCAGACATAACAGACCCACAAACAGCTGAACAAAATGCTGATGCTAGTGCTGATACTGACGGTATGCAAGCATTAGCGAAGCAAATCGCTTATGACTTGATTCAAGCTGATAAGCCGTTGGTTATCTCGGGTAGCAGCTTATCGTCTACCACGTTGATCGAAGCAGCGGCGCAGATTACTCAAGCATTGACGCAAAAACGCTCAGCCATTAAAGCGACTGAACAGCAGCAAGTGGACACGCATAATGCTCAAGTTCGTGATGAGCAAGCGCAAATAGAAGATAAAGAGCTATCTGCTAAACCAAACAAACCTGAAAGCGGTGTTGATACAGAAACTCAAGACAATGTAGAACGCGCTCCTGCTAAAAAACTTGAGCTGAAAGAAGTAAACAATAAATATCAGGCACAAGCAGGTATTTACCTAACGGTTACCGATGCCAATAGTATGGGTGTTTGCATGCTTGGCGGTCAGTCAGTCGAAGAATTGTTAGCGACTGATTTCGATGTGGTCATCGTCGCTGAAAATCAGCTGACTGATGCCATTGATGCCAGTAAGTTGACTCAACTATTAGCCGACAAAACCGTCATTGCGCTAGATCATCAGTTGCTTGATTGGCACAAAGATGTCGATATTGTATTACCTGCGGCTAGTTTTGCAGAAGCAGACGGTACGTTGATATCGGCTGAAGGTCGTGCACAGCGTTTCTTCCAAGTTTACGACAACGAATACTATCATCCAATGAGCAGTATTAAAGAGGGCTGGCGCTGGTTACATGCCGTGCATAGCATCATCGAGGGTCGTGATGTCGATTGGACGCAGCTAGATGACGTCATCAATGCATTAATTGCTACACATCCTAAGCTTGCGGGTATTAAAAATGCTGCTCCTGATGCCGATTACCGTATGACGGGTCTTAAAATTGCTCGTCAGCCGCGTCGTTATTCAGGCCGTACCGCCATGCGTGCGCCGATATCTGTGCATGAGCCGATGCAGCCAAAAGATTTAGACACCGGTTTGACCTTTTCAATGGAAGGTTATAGCGGTAAAGAAACACCAAGCTCGATGATTCCTTTTGCCAATGCGGCAGGTTGGAACTCACCGCAAGCGTGGAACAAATACCAAGATAAGGTCGGCGGTCATCTGAAAAATGGTGATCCAGGTGTGCGCATGTTCGATCAGCTAGCACGTTTAGAAACACGTCAATATGTTGCACCAGATGCTATATCTGTGACGACGACGGATATGCAGCAAGGACAAGCCAAACTGGTGCCTATCCATAATATTTATGCCAGCTCTATGATGGCGTCACGTAGCCCAGTGGTTGCGAAGCAACTGCCTGTTGCTGCATGGCGTATCGGGATGGATGATGCTAAGGACTGGAACATCGCTAATGGCGATTACTTAGCGATTGAGATTGATAAGCAACAAATCACCTTGCCAGTACAGATAGTCGGTTATTTAGCAGAAGGCTGTATTGGTTACCCAGTTGGGCAGGTGAGTATTATTCATCCATCAATGCCAGCGTCGGTTCGCAAAGTGGATGCACCAGTGACGATGATGGGTAGCATGGCTAACGATATGATGAACAATAACGATGCTGCGCAAATGAACACAGCACCGACCACCACACAGGAGGTGTAATATGCAAGTTACCCGTATTATCCCTGATGTGCCAAGCTTCTTGGCTGGTAGCATGAGCTTTGATGCTTGGTCCATTTTATTTATGGTCGGGCAATCACTGGTCATCTTCTTGGTCGTGGTTATGGTTGCCGCTATGATGATTGTCTATGAGCGCCGCATGCTAGCACTCTGGCAAGACCGTTACGGTCCAAACCGCGTCGGACCCTTTGGTTCGTTGCAGCTGGTTGCTGATATGCTCAAAATCTTCTTTAAAGAAGATTGGACGCCGAACTTTACCGATAAGTTTATGTTTACCTTGGCACCTGCGGTCGCGATGTTTACCGCATTGGCCTCATTTGCCATTATTCCTATCTCGCCGACGCTTGGCGTGGCTGATTGGGACATTGGTATTCTGTTCTTCTTTGCGATGGCAGGTATTGCCGTCTATGCAGTGATGTTCGGTGGTTGGGCCTCTGCCAATAAATTCTCGCTACTGGGTGGTTTGCGCTCTGCTGCACAAACGATCAGTTATGAAGTCTTCTTGGGCTTATCACTGATGGGCGTAGTCGCATTGACAGGCTCATTTAATTTGCGCGCTATTGTCGAAGCGCAAGCGGACGGCTGGTATATCATCCCACAGTTTTTTGGCTTTTTGACCTTTGTCGTTGCTGGTGTTGCCGTTACGCATAGACATCCATTTGATCAGCCAGAAGCAGAGCAAGAGCTGGCTGAAGGCTATCATGTTGAATATTCTGGCATGAAGTTCGGTATGTTCTTTATCGGAGAGTATGTCAACGTTGTCTTGATTTCTGCCTTGATGACTTGTTTGTTCTTCGGTGGTTGGCTTGCACCTTTTAATTTAGATATTCCATTTATTCCACCAGCTTTTTGGTTCATGATTAAAACACTGTTCTTTATGACCATGTTTATTTTGGCTCGAGGCTCACTCATGCGTCCGCGTTATGATCAAGTGATGAACTTTGGCTGGAAAGTTTGTCTGCCAGTAACGCTGATTAATCTGTTGGTTACTGCTGCGGTCATTTTGATCTTTTCCCCAACGTTATAGTCATTACTAGTAGCCATCACTAGCCATCATTGATGAACTAGGGTAAAGCTGATAAGGATAATAATCCCATGTTTACTACCATAAAAAAGACCGTCATTGGACTATTTACCATTGTCCGCAGCATGTGGATGGTCAATAGTCATGCGCTCAGACCGCGTGACACCATTCTTTATCCTGAGGTGCCGGTACCTGTGCCGCCGCGTTTTCGTGGACGTATTGTGCTGACGCGTGACCCGGATGGTGATGAACGCTGTGTTGCTTGTAATTTATGCGCGGTGGCGTGTCCCGTCGGCTGTATCTCATTACAGAAAGCTGAGCGTGACGACGGTCGCTGGTATCCAGAGTTTTTTCGAATTAACTTTTCGCGCTGTATTTTTTGTGGCTTGTGTGAAGAGGCGTGTCCAACGACAGCCATTCAAATGACGCCTGACTTTGAGTTGGGTGAATATAAGCGCCAAGACTTGGTCTATGAAAAAGAGCATTTGCTCATTTCAGGGCCGGGTAAATATCCTGATTATAACTATTATCGTGTGACGGGTATGGCGGTAGCGGACAAACCAAAAGGCGCAGCACAAAACGAAGCTGCACCGATTGATCTAAGGAGCTTGCTACCATGATGAATATTTTGAACCATCCTGAACTGGCTGGGTTTTATTCGCTTGCAGCAGTGGCCATATTTGCCAGTCTGCGCGTCGTGACTCAAGCCAATCCAGTGCATGCTATCTTATCGATGATTGTGTCATTACTGGCAATCGCAGGGATATTTTTCGTCCTAGGCGCGCCATTTGCTGGTGCGTTAGAGATTGTCGTCTATGCCGGTGCTATTATGGTGCTATTTGTCTTTGTTATTATGATGCTTAATTTAGGCATGAGCAATGATGAGCGTGAAGAGCGCTGGCTTGATGCGGGCACTTGGGCGCTACCGACAGGGTTAACGATTATTATCGCGGTTGTGCTGTATGCGATGATTGGTATGGGTCATGACGAAGCGGCAATGATTGGTGGCTCGACAATATCTGCCAAAGCAGTCGGTACGGTGCTATTTACTAAATATGTGATGTTGATAGAAGTGGCTGCATTGCTACTATTGGCAGCCTTAGTCGCCGCTTATCATTTGGGTAAAGAGTCTATCGCTGATGAAGTTACTGTTAATGCAAACCACAGTAATGATAGTCAAGGATCTAATGCTAATGTCGCAAGTATCAAACACTACGATGATCACGGCATGCCTATAGATGCTGACGCGGCGAAAATGGCAGAACCTTACGAATATAAAGATGTTGACCCGCATGACTATGTAAGTATGAATGCAGGTACGCAGCTGGGTGTGAATAAAGTCACGCGCAAGGAGTCAGACTAATGGTACTAGCAGCGAGCGTGGCACAAGATGTGTCAAACGTGCCGTTTGCCCACGAGGTCGCCGGCTTAGTACAGCCGGTTGCTGAGGCGCAGAATGTACTGGGCATGATACCCATGAGCCATGGACTGATTTTGGCAGGTATCTTATTTGCCATTGGTCTGTGCGGCGTCATGGTACGACGTAACTTCCTATTTATGCTAATGAGCCTTGAGATCATGATGAATGCAACAGCATTAGCATTTGTGGTGGCAGGCAGTCGTTGGGTTGATCCAGATGGACAGATTATGTTTATCTTTATTTTGACCTTGGCAGCAGCAGAGGCCGCCATTGGTTTGGCAATATTATTGCGGTTTTATCATCAGCGTGGGCATCTCGATGTCGATAGCGCCAATGAGATGAAAGGATGATGTCATGAGTTTATTACCATTAACCTTTATATTCCCGCTCGTTGGCTTTTTGATTTTGGCCTTTATGCGCGACAAGCTAACAGAGCAGGTGGCAGCGATTGTCGGTGTCGGTAGTATGCTGTTATCAGCACTATGCACGCTAATCGTTAGTTATACTTTTTTAACCAATAATCCAGCAGGAACGGTCGTAGAGATTCCGCTTTGGACATGGTTCCAAGTCGGGGATTTTGCCCCAAGTTTCGGTCTGAGCTTTGATGGTTTGGCACTGACGATGACGGGTGTCATCACTGGGATTGGCTTTTTAATCCATCTCTTTGCCGCTTGGTATATGAAAGGTGACACTGGCTTTGCCCGTTTCTTTAGCTATATGAACTTGTTCGTTGCCAGTATGCTATTGTTAGTATTAGCAGATAACTTGTTCTTGCTTTATCTTGGCTGGGAAGGCGTTGGTATCTGTTCGTACTTACTGATCGGTTTTTATTACCATGACCGCGCCAATGGTCTTGCAGCGATGAAAGCCTTTACGGTGACGCGCGTGGGTGATGTATTCTTAGCCTTCGGTCTGTTTTTATTATTCCGCGAATTCGGTACGCTTAATATTCAAGAGATTATTACCCGTGCGCCAGAAGTATTCGATATCAACAATCCAACGATGATGTTGACCACCATGATGTTGGTTGGCGGCGCGATGGGTAAATCAGCCCAACTACCACTACATACATGGCTTGCTGATGCAATGGCAGGTCCGACGCCAGTATCAGCGCTTATTCACGCGGCAACGATGGTCACGGCAGGTGTTTATTTAATCGCTCGTCTACATCCATTGTTTGAGCTGACGCCTGGTATTTTATTATATTGGGTCGGCGGCGTAGGGGCGTTGACGTTGGTCGTTGCTGGATTCTGTGCGCTGGCACAAACCGACATCAAACGTATTCTTGCTTATTCAACCATGAGCCAAATTGGCTATATGTTCTTAGCACTCGGCGTTGGGGCATGGCAAGGGGCGATCTTCCATTTGATGACCCATGCTTTCTTTAAAGCCCTGTTATTCTTATCATCAGGTGCCGTCATCCTTGCGGTACACCATGAGCAAAACATCTTTAAGATGGGCGGTCTACGTAAAAAGATACCGTTGGTCTTTTGGTGCTATATTGTTGGTGGCGGTGCACTTGCGGCAATACCTTGGGTCACGGTCGGATTTTATTCTAAAGAAGCGATTCTTTGGGAGAGTTATGCAACCGGTCACATGGTCTTATTCTATATGGGTGTATTCGGCGCATTTTTAACCGCACTTTATACTTTCCGTATGATTTGGATTATCTTCTTTGGTGAAGAAAAGACCCACGCGCATAAGTTATCTGGTGTGTCGTATTGGCTGCCACTTAGTGTGTTGCTCGTATTATCAACGGCAGTGGGTGCATTTATCACTCCACCATTACAAGGCGTCTTGCCAGAGAGTGTTGGGCATTTATTGGAAGTCGCTGGTCAAGCGCATGGTAAGCATACGGCTGAGTTTATCGCCATGGGTGCGATGCTGGCTGGTCTAATAATAGCGGCGCTATTATATGTGGTGGATAAAGGTCGCATGCTCACCCGCTTTAAGCGCTCACGTGTTGGTGGGGCGCTATATCACTGGTGTTATCATGGTCTAGGTTTTGATGCGCTATACGATGTAATTTTTGTAAAACCCTTTTTGTTCATCGGCCGCTTATTTAAAGCCGACCCTATCGATAAAGCGTGGCTCGTCTTACCTAAGCTGGCATCTGCTGGTAATAAGGTATTGTCTGCGACGCAAACTGGGTCACTTCGAGGTTACGCTGCAAGCTTTGGCTTGGGCATGGCTGTATTACTAGTGCTGGTAATGATGACGGTGGTATAAGATGATTGAGTTACAACAAACGTGGATGCTACCAGCATTAATCGCAATTCCCTTTATTGCAGGATTGCTATGTTGGTTGGTCGAGCGCTTTAATAAACGTCTGCCGCGCTGGATTGCTCTAATCGGTATGACGTTGACCTTTGTGTTGTCGCTAGTGATGTGGCAATACGGCGACTTTAGTGGCATGAGTAAACAAGTCATTGCGCCAGACGCTGCTGTGCCTTGGGTTGCTGAATTTAGTGTGCCATGGATACCGAGCTTTGGTATTAGCTTCCATTTAGCGATGGATGGCTTGTCACTGATGATGGTGGCGTTGACAGGATTGCTCGGTATTGCTGCAGTGGCTTGTTCGTGGAATGAGATTCAGCGTCGAGTCGGCTTTTTCCATCTCAACCTTTTGTGGAGTTTGGGCGGCGTTATTGGTGTTTTCTTAGCCATTGATCTGTTCTTGTTCTTCTTCTTTTGGGAGATGATGCTGGTTCCTATCTACTTCTTGATCGCTATTTGGGGTCATGATGTGGTTGGCAAAACCAAGGAATACGCAGCGACTAAGTTCTTTATTTATACCCAAGCGTCTGGGCTTATTATGCTGGTCGGTATTTTGATATTGGTCATTATCAGCTACGCTCAAAAAGGGGTGGTCAGCTTTAATTATAATGATTTGCTCGGTACGTCACTTGGCGGCTGGGAATATCCGATCATGCTGTGCTTCTTTATTGGCTTTGCCGTTAAGCTGCCGATTATTCCGTTCCATGGCTGGTTGCCAGATGCGCACGCACAAGCCCCAACGGCAGGTTCAGTGGATTTGGCAGGGGTGCTAATTAAAACCGCCGCATATGGTTTGATTCGTTTTGTGTTGCCGTTATTCCCAGCAGCATCACAAGATTTTGCGCCGATTGCCATGACCTTGGGTACGATTGGTATCTTTTATGGCGCATGGCTCGCCTTTATGCAGACCGATATGAAGCGTCTACTGGCTTATACCAGTATCTCGCATATGGGCTTTGTGGTATTGGCAATTTATGCTGGAACCTTACTCAGCTTGCAAGGTCTGATGATTCAGATGCTGGCACATGGCTTAAGCTCAGCAGCGCTATTCATCATGGCAGGGCAGTTATATGAGCGTCTACATACGCGTGATTTAACCTTGATGGGTGGTATGTGGGGTCAGTTCCGTTACTACGCACCGATACTGATGTTCTTCTGTGCGGCATTGCTCGGTATTCCGGGCACAGGTAACTTCATCGGCGAGTTCATGATTTTATTTGGTGCTTTTGCTCAGTATCCAGTATTTGTGGTCTTTGCAACATTCAGTCTGGTACTAGCAGGGCTATACTCGCTTATTTTGATTCACCGTGCATTATTTGGCAAAAATAACATCGAAGCAGTCGCCATGCAAGAAACCAAAGCACATGGTTTGCCTACGCGTCCATTAAAAGATTTGGGCAAGCGTGAGTTGTCATTGTTATTGATGCTCGCTGCAGGTTTGGTCTGGCTTGGTCTATATCCACAGCCGTTCCTTGATACTTCAAGTCATGCGATGCAGTGGATCAATAATGCTTATATATACAGTCAAGTCACACAAGTAGATGCGTCGCAACTGCTTGATGCAATGGAGGCACGTTAAGTCATGAATGATATTACGATGAATGATTTGATGGGATTGTTGCCTTATGCGCCAATCATTGCCGTCGTTATTACGGTATTGGTGGTCATGATTGCCATCGCAATTAAACGCTCACATATGGTGACTGGTACGATAACGGTCGTCGGCTTAAATATTGGTCTGTTTACCCTCATTGGGCAAATGACAGGGATTGTGAATAGCGGTACTCTCGTACCAAATGCTGAGCAGTTATTCGTTATTGATAACTTTGCTCAGTTTAATATGGTGATTATTTTTATCTGTGCATTGGCTTGCTGTACGTTATCTTATGCGTATTTAGCCAACCTCAAGGATAATAAAGAAGAGCTGTATTTGCTCATGTTGCTATCGACGATTGGTGCTTTGCTGATGGTCAGTGCTCAGCATTTAGCGTCATTCTTTATGAGCTTAGAGATGCTGTCTATACCGCTATACGGCATGCTGTCATATACCTATATGCGCAACCGCTCGCTCGAGTCAGGGTTGAAATACTTGGTGCTGTCAGCGACGGCATCGGCGACATTACTCATGGGTATGGCATTTATCTATGCCGAAGTAGGCTCGCTCGCCTTTAAGCCAATCAGTATGGTATTGGGTGATGTTTTTGAGTCGCCACTTCTGATACTTGGTGCGGCGATGATGATGTTTGGTATCGCCTTCAAACTCTCTGCTGCGCCGTTTCATATGTGGACACCAGATGTATACGAAGGCGCTCCAGCACCAATCGCTACCTTTTTAGCATCGGTATCAAAAGTAGCTATGATGGGCTTGGCGGTTCGTTTCTTAATCGATACGTCTTTATTGGCATTGCCATCGGTGCAAATGCTGTTAATGGTCATGGCAACTTTATCTATTTTGATCGGTAACTTATTAGCAGTACGTCAAACCAGCCTCAAACGCCTATTGGGTTATTCATCCATTGCCCATATGGGTTATATGTTGATTGTCATCGTCAGTATCGGCGCGGCAGCGGATAGTATCTCTAGTATGTATATGGCGGTTTATGCATTAACCTCTATCGGTGCCTTTGGCGTTGTAACCTTGATGTCGAGCCCTTATCGTTTATCTGGTGAGGCTGATGAGCTGACTCATTATCAAGGGCTGTTTTGGCGTCGTCCCGTATTGACTGCGGTTATGACTATTATGATGTTGTCATTGGCAGGCATTCCGTTGACGGCTGGTTTTATTACCAAGCTATTTGCGATATTGGCAGCGGTACAAGGAACCAATTGGTTCTTAGCAGCGATGATTATCTTGGGTAGTGCGATCGGCTTATTCTATTATCTGCGCGTAATGCTCACCCTCTTTAAACGTCCTAAACAGTTCATTGAGTTTGACGTTTCTAGCCAATGGGCGATGCGTACTGGCGGGATTATGGTTATTGCGGTAACTGCGATGATTATCTTCTTTGGTATTTTGCCAAACAGCATGATTGAATGGGCAAGTCTGGCACGTATTTGGTAAATAAAAAGGGTAAGTAGGGGTATGCTGATACCGCTGCTTATCTGTTATTACGGTCAGAAACCCAAGATGCGCCAGCTTTATGATAAGCTTGGCGCATCTTTTATTGTGTGTCGTTCAAAGTTTTGATAAAAATAATGATTACTAAAAAGTGAGTCGATAATTCTTATGAGTGATAATATTCAGACAGTAACCGTGCTTAGTAAGACCACGTGGACACCAAACCTATTTAGCTTCACTGTCAGCCGTCCTGATAGCTTTAAGTTTACTGCGGGTCAATTTGTACGTTTGGGCGTCAATCCCAGTCAATTAAAATATTATAAACAGCAGCGTGCAGCAGGTAATGCCGCCGCTAATGAAGAACAGAAGGAGAAACTAAACGAAGACATCTTTCGGGCTTATTCCATCGTCTCTTCGCCGTTTGATGAAGTATTAGAATTTTTCTCTATTGTGATTCCTGATGGTGCATTTACGTCGCAGTTGCAGCATTTAGAAGTGGGCGATGAGCTACTACTCAATACTATGCCGTTTGGTTTTTTGACGTTAGCACGTTATCAAAAGCCTTTACCAAAAGATTTATGGCTGCTCGCGACTGGAACGGGCTTGGCACCATTTTTATCAATGTTACAAGATTTGCAGACGTGGGAAGATTACGAGCACATCATATTGGCTTATAGTGCGCGCTCGATAGAAGAGCTTGCCTATATTGACAAGATTGAAAGCTTGCAAGAAGATTTTGGTTCTCTGGTTGATAATCCTGCAAAATTAATCTTTATTCCCATCGTTACCCGTGAACCTGTCGAAGGCGCCCTGACAGAGCGTCTGCCCAAGCTGCTGCTGGATGGCACGCTACTACAAGAGCGCGCAGGGATAGCCTTAGATATTGATAGCACGCACGTCATGTTATGTGGTAATCCAGACATGGTGGAAGACACCAAAGAAGCGCTCAAGACCTTAGGTCTGGTGATGAATCGTCGCGGCGAGGGAAATATTGCAGTAGAAAATTACTGGTAGTTGTATGATTGATGACGGCACGCTTTAGAAGCCATTGAAAATTTGCTTGATAAAAAAGCGCTGACGCTAAAAGACAAAAGTAGTCTCTAAGTGTCAGCGCTTTTTTGCTAACTAAAAAACGTCATTTTTATACTGAGGGATTTATACTTGACTCGGTTCAGTCGCATCATCGATTGGATTAATAGGGCCTTGCATCAGCTCAGGCTCATCATCATCGCCGATAATATCTTCGTTACTGCTGGCAGCCAATAAATCACGATAATTGATTTGAGTTTTCAAAATCATTTGCTCTTCTTCAAGTTCGCCATAGTTGACTTGAACTTTATGCAAAGTGCTCATGATTTTTTTGTTCTTTTTTAACCAGCGATTGATATCAAGGTAGATAACCTCGTCTTTTGCACGGGCGATATTGATATAAGAGAGAATAAAGCCTAAAGGATCTTTTTTCAGAATAGTGTGATAAAACCAAATAAACAGTTTGATACCTTGGCGCTTAATAAACGACTCACAACGTAGATTTAGCACATCAGTATAAGTCTGTTGACCAAAGACAAATCGCTGGACGTTACGATCGAGCTGTACATGAATCAAACTAAAATTACTCGCCACCTCTGCATAAATGCCACCAGCATCGACCGTACAGTATAAGCGGAACCAGTCATCATGCATCTCAACACGTAACTCTAAGATGGCTTTTACATTATCAGTGACGAACTTCTGCAGCGCATCATTGACATAAATCTGTGCCACTGGCAGCGACAACTCATCTTCGAATTTATCAGTCGTTCTATGATATATCTGTTTGATTGATTGGGTAAGGCGCTCCCAACCATCGCTAAATGATTCGTCGAAACGATAGCCCATATTTTCAAAAAATTCATCAAAATTGTCTGAATTATTCCTGTTATCAAAATCACTCAAACTTATTATCCTTATAATTATAGGGGAGGTAGCTGACTCAATGGCATAAAGAGCGACTGATTAAAAAATGACAGACAGACTGTTCTTTAATGAAAGCTGGCGAGTGGTCATTACAAGCATTTTTTCTAAATCAGCCCTGTCTATTTATGCCTGTTTAACCCGCCCTAATGACACAAAAATTATAAAACAGTATATAACAAATATGATGGCTTCAAAATGGACACATGGGTTTTGTCGCAAATCATTTAATTGGTAATGCTTATATGTTCAAAATACGGTCTAGCTATGATATAGCCGCATTGGTGTTATATCATTTTTGCTGGTTCCGCTCGTCAATAAATTGACCAAAGGAGATAAATCATGTGTAAGTGGATTAAAATGAGTCGGCAACGGTTGTGCTAGCGACAGAATTCTATGTCATGTTATGATAGCGTCAGTATAAATCCTGCCCATTATCATAACGCTTATTATTTGCTGTCTTGTATTTATAAGCTCATATTCATAAGCTGAGACCCATTGTGGCCTATATCAAAGATTCACAAAGCTATCATTTTTCCGCGCAAGCTCCTAAGCGGGATGTTAGTTTACCGGTGGCCATCGTTATCGCTGTGGCCGTACACGCCATTATTATTTTTGGTATTGGCTTTTCGATGGGCAAAGATCCTGCAGCAATGATGCAAGATGTGGCAAAAGCGCTAACTGACAATATGCAGCCAAATGAAGACGCTCACTTTATTGCTAATGCTTCCCAAGAAGGTGGCGGCACAGTGGAGGAGCAATTAAGACAAGAGAACGACCAAATCAGCCCATTGTCTGCTGAGCAAATAAGTGAAACGCAAGATGTTATTAGCCTACAGCGTCAAGTACGCCAGCAGCATTATCAAGAAAGCTATCTGCGTACCACCTTAAGCTGGCGTCAAGCGAGTGTGGAGTCTGATAATGATAGCAAGCAAGCACAAGATGATATGATGGCGCAAGAAGAGCGTCTGCGTAAACAAATCGCTACCTTAGAGACACAGCTGTCTCAACGTCAGCAAGTCTATGCAACCAAATCAAAAGTCGTGACGGTCGATAGCAACTCGACGACGCGTGGTGCTGCGGCTGATTATATTAACACCTTCCGTGAGCATGTCGAACGCATTGGGAATTTGCATTATCCCATGCAGGCACGGGCACAAGGTATCACGGGCGAAGTACGCCTTATGGTCATCATCAGTAGTGATGGTAATATTAAAGCCATACGTCTGCTTGAAAGCTCCAACTCCACATTATTAGATGAAGCAGCAAAGCAATCGGTACGCCAAGCAGCGCCCTTTGGTAAATTCACCAAAGACATGGAAGATATTGTTGAGCTACGTTTGATACGTACCTATCGTTACAGCGATAAAGTGGATGTTACTTATTAGGGCGAATTCAATATATAGATGATGAGCGTTAGCTACGCTGCAAACAGATAAGATACCAATATTTATAACAAACGAATACCACACACCGCTATAAAATAAAGAGTCAGTATGGAATTTTTAGGTTTTACAATAGATGTTGCCAACTTAACCAGTAACGCATTAAGCTTGGTCATTAAAGTTGCGCTAGCGATATTAATATTCGTCGTAGGTCGCTGGCTTGCCAAAAAGGCAGTCACCGTTGCTCACAAAATGATGTTGCGTAGTCGCTTAGATGACACCGTTGCGAACTTTTTAGGTCGTCTAATCTATGGGGTGCTACTGGTCGTGGTTGCATTAGCTGCCTTGAGTAAGGTTGGCGTACAGACCACCTCGGTCGTCGCTATATTGGGCGGCGCTGCAGTAGCCATTGGTCTGTCACTAAAAGATCAGTTGTCTAACTTTGCCGCTGGCATCATGATTGTGACGTTTCGCCCCTTTGTGCGCGGCGATTATGTGCAAATCAGCAGCTACACAGGGACCGTAACAGAAATTACTTTGGTCAATACCCACCTAACGACGATAAACAATCACGATATCATTATCCCAAATAGTGATATTACGACTTCAGCTGTGACGAACTATACGGCGCTACCCAACCGCCGTGTCGATATCACGGTCGGTATTGGCTATGATGCCGATATCAAAACTGCCAAAAACGTGATGTTGAATTTGGCAAAAAATAATCCGTTGGCCTTTACTGACCCTGAACCTATCGTACGCGTCACCAATTTGGGTGATAACTCGGTAGACTTGACGCTAAATATTTGGACAACCAATGCTGACTGGTGGACCATGCAGTGTGATTTGCTGGAGCAATTCAAATACGCCTTAGATGATGAAAAAATCGACATTCCATTCCCGCAGCGTAATGTCCATGTTAAAGGACTGGATCAGATGATTAATCAGATGAGTCAAGCACAAAAGCTACCGATGACCAAAGACTAGTCGCTAAAAAATATGAATTAAGTATAAGGGTTTGGAAGGCTGAGATCTGCTAAAATCTCAATTTCAAACCGTTCCATCTCATCTTGCTCGGCTTGTCCAAGCTCATGATCAAAACCCAATAAGTGCAGCACACCATGTATCAGTAAGTGGCTAATGTGCTGTGCGGTTGTCTTTTCTTGCTCTGCGGCCTCACGTACTATGACGCCATGACAGATGACCAGCTCACCGAGGGGGAGCGTTGGCATCAGCTCAATAATTGCGGCTGGCAGATCACTTGGATAAGATAAAATATTGGTCGCATAATCCTTACCGCGTGCTTCCAGATTTAATGCCTGACCCTCAATTTCATCGGTAATGTATATGTCTAATGCTTTAGATTTTTCTTGCCATAGCTCAGGGTCGATATCTACAAAATAGGGTAGCGTTAGACCTTCTTTAATGCGCCTATCGATATAATCCAACGCTGCCATCATCACAGACTGTAAGTGCTTACGATCATAAAAAGTGTCTAGTATGTCATCATCGATACTACTGGTGGCACTGATATCAAGTACTGCCAAACTGGCATCATCGCCAGCACGCTCATTTGCATCATGGTTGTCAAAACTGTTGTTACCCTTCTCTTGGCTCATGCCATTATCCTTTTACTTTATTGTAAGATGGTGTACTTTATCATTCGATAGAACCTATGACTAAACCTAAAAAATGCTAGTCGTAAAAAACCGGACTACTGATAGTAATCCGGCTTTGCATTTTTATAACATTAAGTAGCAGGCTAGACCGTTTATAGCTTGGCTGCAGCATTAGCAATAACTTGTTTACGCTCTTGCTCTTTTCTGCGCTCAAACTTACGCTTTTCTTCTAATGCTACTTGTTCTTCATCATAAACATCGTAGGCTTCTACAATTTTCTGTACCAATTGATGACGTACCACATCTTTTGAATCAAACTTGGTGATATGAATTTCTTCAATACCACTTAAGATTTCCATTGCTTGCGCTAAGCCTGACTTATGACCACGTGGCAAATCGACCTGTGTAATATCACCTGTAATTACTGCTCGTGAACCGAAACCCAAACGGGTCAAAAACATTTTCATCTGTTCAGGCGTGGTGTTTTGCGCTTCATCTAAGATGACAAACGAGTTGTTTAACGTACGACCGCGCATATAGGCAAGGGGTGCGATTTCGATGACTTGTTTTTCAATCAGCTTGCCCACTTTTTCAACGCCGATCATCTCATATAGCGCATCATATAATGGACGCAAGTAGGGATCGATTTTTTGCGTCAAGTCACCTGGCAGAAAGCCCAGTTTTTCACCAGCTTCTACCGCCGGACGCACCAATAAAATCCGCTCAATCTCATTACGCTCAAGCATATCCACGGCGCAAGCCACGGCTAAATAGGTCTTACCCGTACCAGCAGGGCCAATACCGAATGAGACATCAGAGTTCAGTACGTTTTGGACGTAGGTCTGCTGATTGCCACCGCGAGGAATGATACGACCTTTACGCGTGCGTAAGCTAACTGGCGTAAACTCGTGAGCTGATTCTAAGTCCGCCTCAGCGTCTGCATTATCCTTGGCTTCTTGCTCATCCGCTTCCATATCTTCATCACGAGAAATGCTCGATTGGATAATAAGATGTAGCTCCGCTGCACTAATGTCCTTGGTATTCTGTGCCTCATCTACCAGTTTATAAATAATACGTTCACCGCGCTCGACATTCGATATGTCGCCACTCAAACAGAAGTCACCTTGACGCTGCATGATTTTGATATCGAGGCGTTGTTGGATATATTTCATGTGATTGTTGTATTCACCAAGCACGGTTTTGAGCTGTGCGGGTGTCAATGATTCAAACTTTATACGGCGGCTCATGGAATCAGTCAAGCGATTATCCTTTTATTATGTACCCCAATGCTATGATTTGGTTTTGATGGCATTGCGGGTTTAAGAGATAAAATGGTCGGTCGTTATGGTCTTGGCTTTACGTTATAGAGATAGAAATGACGTAGAATTATTATTCGTTTTAGGAGTGATGATAAGTAACGGTCTTGCCTTTATTATGGTCGATAGATTTTAAATTTCAAGCCATACGTCGAACAGATGCCACTGTTTTTGTACGACGATTGCAACCGCTTATCGACATTGATATTTTTATGTCTAATTTTGAGCGGGTTACGGCATTGTAAATCACGTTTAGAGCGTGACGAAATCAAGCGTTTCAGGTATACGTTTTGGCTACTGTTAAGGCGACAGAGTTGGAGGCGATCTGTGGTAATCTATGGATGATGTCGTAGTGCTTTATCGCTGAGTTTAAAATATGAATAAAATGATGAAAGCTGACGAAGGTTAGGGCGTATGACACATTCGACTAATGCTATGCCGATGTGTGAATGTTCGAATGTTCAATACGCCCTAAAAAATTAAAAGAATTCTAGCGATCATTCATCGCTTATAGTGCGTGCGCCCAACAGCGTAAAATAGACATGAAAATTAGGAATAATAATGCAAAATACTGATGTAAATTTATCGAATGCTAAAAAAAAGTTTGAACATAAAAAGGCAGCTACTGAGCAGCAAGTCCTCATCGCTGGTGGTGGTCATGTGGGATTGTCATTTGCACTGTTACTAGCACATCATGGTATTGCTAGCACGTTATTAGAAAAAAATAGCTACCCAACCATCAGCCCAAATGATGACAGCAATCGCAGCCATTATTTAGACAGCCGCAATACAGCACTGTCACGTCGTACGGTACAGATTTATCAAGAGATTGGGTTATGGGATGAGTTGCAAAGTCATGCTTGTCGTATCGATGCGGTGCAGATTAGTGAGCAAGGCAGCTTTGGGCGTGCACAATTAAATAAAGCTGAAGAGCGGGTCGAGTCATTTGGACAAGTGATGGAAAATGCGTGGCTCGGACGTAAGCTTTTATTAGCCGCGCAGCAAGAGCCATTAATCACTTTGATCGATAATGCCAGTGTCAGCGCCGTGACCCAACAAGCGGATGGGGTGACGCTCAGCTTTAACTATTATGGTGAAGAGGAACATGAGCAGCAATTGCAGGCCAGTGTTTTAGTCGCTTGCGATGGTCGCGATTCGACGGTACGCCAATTATTAAATATTGGCACGACGATTTATGATTATCAGCAAACCGCTATCGTCGGTGTGGTAGAAACTGACAAGCCACACGCACATGTGGCGATAGAGCGTTTTAGTCCAGCAGGGCCACTGGCGGTGTTGCCACTGACCGATCCAGAAGGTGACGGCAATGACGACTATCAAAATGGCTATAGACGCTCTGTGGTTTGGGTATGTCCAAAAGGTGAAGAAAATAAATACTTAGAAGATGATGCGCATTTCTTAGCGACATTGCAGCAAGCCTTTGGTGAGCGTGCGGGCACGTTTGTCGCTGCTGGTCGCCGCGGCGCTTATCCATTGACACGTGTACTGGCAGACAAGCAAGTAGAGGGTCGCTGTGTCATCATGGGCAATGCTGCCCATACCTTGCACCCTGTCGCTGGACAAGGTTTTAACCTCTGTATGCGTGATGCCCATGTGCTGGCACAAATGATGAGCGCGCAAGTGCTAAAGGGCGAAGACATCGGCGATACGCAACTGTTAAAACGCTATGAAAAAGCACGTCTAAGCGATCAAAAACGCGTCATTCGCTTCTGTGATGCCGTGGTACATGGTTTTACCCATCCTAATCCAGCCATCAAGTTGGCAAGGAATGTGGCCTTGGTTGCCTTTGATAAACTGCCAAATATTAAGCCACTAGTCGCTAACTATGCTATGGGATTAAAGTCCTAGTTTGCCATATCACGGTATATTAACGGTTTAGACCAATGTTCTATACGATTGTACTTAACTGTAGGAATAACTTATGAAAAATAATCATACGCTGATTATCGGTAGCGGTATTGTTGGGGCAACGCTTGCTTTAAAGTTGGCGCAAGCAAAAATGCCTGTGACGTTAATTGATGCTCGCTCTGCACGTGATGACTCAGAATGGCAACAGGTGCTTGGCAAGCGGGATGCGCGCGTTTATGCCTTGAGTCTTGCTAGTATTAACTTACTTAAAGACGTGGGCGCATGGCAAAAGATAGCAGCATCAGAGCGCAAAGCCGATTATTCGCAAATGCAGGTATGGCAACTAAACGGTATGGGTGAGCTATTATTTGGCGATAGCGGCGATAATCATCCTAACAATCATTTACCGCAAATGCTCGGTAGCATGGTCGAGCCTGCTGTCATTGAGCATGCGTTATGGCAATGCCTGTATGAAGATGATATCAGTGACTATCTAACCATTATCGCGGGGCAAAAAGTTACAAACATGGATTGGTTAGGTGCAGATCAAGGCTACCGGGTGACGCTAGACAATCATACTGCTATCGATGCGATGCTGCTGGTTGGTGCCGATGGTCGTGGCTCATTTGTGCGCCAGCAAGCGGCGATTGGGCTGGACACACTCGATTATAATCAAACCGCTATTTGCTGTGCGATTCACACCGAAAAACCGCATCAAGCGACTGCCCGTCAGGCGATGCTGCCCACAGGTACGCTGGCGTTATTGCCGCTCGCTGATATTACTGATGCAGATAAAGCCAACCCACAACATTGGCAGTCGATCGTATGGACATTGCCGCGTAATCAAGCATTGGCGTTGATAGAGGAGGACGCGCGCGTCATTGCTGATAAATTGGCTGCTGCCAGTAACTATGAGCTAGGTGCTATCACTCAGATTGAATCAATCGCTAGTTTTCCACTGACCGCGCAACGAGCGAGAAGCTACGTCGCGGACAACCTAGTCTTGATCGGTGATGCAGCGCATGGCGTCCATCCACTGGCGGGTCAAGGGTTGAATCTGGGCATGCTCGATGTACAGGCTTTAAGCGAGCAATTGGCACATGATTTTGAACGTAGTGGTGGAACCAGTTGGGGCAGCAATCAAACGTTGCGTAGCTACGAGCGTTTGCGTCGTCCACATAATAGCCTGATGATGCATAGCTTTTCCGCGCTTAATTGGCTATTCGCAGGGTCGCTTGCACAGATGCGTCCTATTCAACAAATTCGTAATGAAGGTATGTATCGCGTTGGCAAAATCAAGCCATTGATGAGACTGTTTGCTAAGCAGGCGAGTGGGGTTTAGAGGTTTGAATGAAGTTATTAACTAAACTAAGGATAGCGTATGAAGACTCAGTCATGGATGGCGATAGCTGTCGTAATAGCTAGTTTTATTTTAGCCTCCTGCCAATCTACACCTAAAAATAATACAATAGATAAAAATGTAGACAACACACCTAAAGTATTGATAGAGCCACTTGCAGATACAGACAATGACGGCGTGCCCGATGAACTTGATAACTGTCCCAACACTGCTGAAGGGGTCAAGGTTGATCCCTATGGCTGTCCAGTGGCGGTCAATCTGATTGGGTCACTAGTAATGGATATTCGAGTCTATTTCACCTCAGATAGTTTTACCCTAACCAACGAAGCTTATTTAACTGAAGTACAAAAGGTCGCTGAAAAAACGCGTAATAACCCTAATTTAGTTACCATTTTATCAGGCCATATCTCCAAAACTGAAGCTGAAAACCGTCAAGCCACTAACGCCACGCCTAATAATAGGCGCTTAGCGAGTAATCGCGTGAAATTAGTCAAAGATTATTTAGTAGAGCAAGGGATTGTTACTGATAAAATTTTGGCGTTTGATTGCAGGGATAAAATTCAGCTTGGTATTAATAATGAAGGTGCTAATACTGAAACTGAAACTGAAACTGAAACTGAAACTGAAACTGAAACTGAAACTGAAA